>JAKDNL010000474.1 GCA_030451825.1 Pseudonocardia sp.
GACGATTCCGACAGCGACGATTCCGACAGCGACGATTCCGGCCGGAAGGACCGGGCGCCTCGTCGGAGCGAGAACCGTACGCCCCGTCGCCGGACCGGACCCACGGCCGACCGGCCCGCCGCGTCGGCCGCGCGCCCCGCCGCGCGCCGCGGCAAGAGCCGGGACCGGTGACCGTCGTGCCCGACTCGGTTTCCTACGTCTACGCCGTCGCCCGGGACCTGCCGGCCGGCGCGCTCGACGACCTGAGCGGCATCGCCGGTCACGACGTGCGCACGGTGCCCGGCGCGGGCCTGCATGCGCTGGTCAGCGCCGTCCCGCTCGAGGACTTCTCCGGGGAGAAGCTGGAGGAGAGCTTGCAGGACCTGACGTGGCTCGCCGAGACGGCGCGGGCCCACCACCACGTCGTCGACACCGCAGGGCGGGCCGCCGTGCTGGTCCCGTTGGCGCTCGCGACGGTGTTCTACGACGAGGACCGGGTGCGCGCCGTTCTCGAGGAACGGGGTCCGGAGTTCGGCCGCGTGCTCGACGACCTCGAGGGCCGTGCCGAGTTCGGGATCAAGGTCTACGTGCCGAACACGCCGACCGGTGCCGCGGCGGTGACCGGGATGTCGACGGGAACAGGGGCGTCGACCGGGACCGGGTCGACGACGGGGACGGAGTACCTGCGCCGCCGCCGCGCGGCCGTCGGCGCTGCCGAGCGGGTGGTGCAGACCGCACGGGAGTCCGCGGCGTCGCTGCACGACGTCGCGTCGGAGGCAGCGGTGCGCTCGCGCCGGCACCGCGTGCACGACACGGCCCTGACCGGGCGGACCGAGCAGATGGTGCTCAACGGCGCCTACCTCGTGGACCGGGCACGGTCCGGCGAGTGGCGCGCGGCGATCGACCGGGCGATGCCCGGCGACGTCACCGTGGAGGTCACGGGTCCGTGGATCCCGTACTCGTTCGTGAACGGGGAGGACGGATGACCGGGACGTCGGGAGTGTTCGGGGACCAGGAGGTCGCGCTGGTGGACCTGCTCGACCGGCTGCTGGCGGGGGGCGTCGTGCTCACCGGGGACCTGACGATCTCGCTGGCCGGCGTCGACCTGGTCCGGTTGTCGCTGCGGGCGCTGCTCGTGTCGATCGGGGCGGAGGAGGGCCGTACCGGCCTCGACCGGGCACCCGCGGCGGCCGTCGAGGCGGGCCCCCGCGTGCCCGAGGTACCCGGATGAGAAGCCCGGGCGAGCACGGTCCGGACGTCCCCGGCGGGGGGCGTTTCGAGATCGACCGCGACTCGGTGGAACGCGATCTGATGAAGCTCGTCCTGACGATCGTGGAACTGCTGCGCCAGCTCATGGAGAAACAGGTTCTGCGGCGTGTCGACCACGGCGATCTGTCGGACGACCAGATCGAGGATCTCGGGACCGCGCTCATGCATCTGGAATCGACGATGGACGAGCTCACCGAACGGTTCGGGCTCACCGCGGGTGACCTCAACATCGAATTGGGTCCGCTGGGCCCGTTACTCCCGAGAAATCGGTGAGTCACGATGTCTCCGGTTCCTCACCGACGCTATGTGCGGGGTCCGGTACCGCGAGGTCGTCCATGACCACCGCGACGTGGATCCGCAGCGAACCCCCGACCCGGCGCAGCAGGTAGCGGTAGCTGTCGGCGACCGCGGTCGCGGCCTGTCCCCTGTGGGACCACCGGATCGTCACCTCGATCAGGTCGCTGCCCAGCAGCGTCTCCGAGTGCATCTCGTAGCCGAGCGAGGTCAGGCCGGACGTCCGATACTGAGCCAGCGCCGTGGCGAAACCGTCCACGACCTCGGTCCGGGTGGCGAACGCGACGGTGCGGGCGTTCGTGACCACGTAGGCCGGCGCGGTGTAGCAGGCGGCGATCCGATCGACGTCCCCGGCCGCGAAGGCCGCGGCGAAGGCGTCGAACAGGTCGGCCGGTGTCCGGTAGTCCGGAGCCGGAGACGGCCGGGGATCCGGGGTCGGCGTGACCGGCACGGAGGGCGTGATCGGCGTGGACGAGAGCGCCACCGGGACGGCGCGGCCGCGGGGCCCCGGCCATGGGCGTCGGGGTCCGGGGGTCCAGCGGGAGCCCGCCGTCATCGACGTGCCCCCGGCGCGAGGACGTGACGACAGGCCCTGCGGTGCGTGTCGTCCACGTCGCCCTCGATCCGTGATCCGCGTGCACAATCTACAACGTTGTACAAGGTCACGGGCGATGTGTCGCCGCCGCCGCGACGGCGGCCGAACGGCTGACGCCGGCCCTCACCGGCCCCGGCTCTCGTCCTGCGATGTGGGGCCGGAGGCCAGCACCCGGTCGAGACCACGGGAGAACGCCTTCCAGCCCCGTACCCGGGTGGCCAGTACGCGCTCACCGAGCGAGGTCAGGACGAAACGCTCCGACCCGCCACGACCGGTGTCGCGGATCAGCCGTTCGTTCCGCAGACGGTGCAGCTCGTGGTAGACGCTGCGCTCGGACAGCTCGAACGCCCCGCCGCTGCGCTCGCGCACCAGGTCGATGAACTCCCGGCCGCTCGCCACACCCTCGCGCGCGACGGCGAGCAGCAACAGGTCCACGTCCTTGCGGTCACGGACCTTCGCGGCGGGTGCACGGCGTCGTGTCCAGGGTGACTGCACCGAGATGACCTCTTCCGATGTCGGTTCGTCGATGACGTGGGGTACTTGTCGTTCTCGGGATCGCGTGAATTCGCCGTACGTCACCGGGAGGGTGGATGGTGGAGTACCTCCGGACAAGGACCTTCACACGTGTCCCTGAATTTGTGCCTGCGAATGGCGCAGTCCGTTCCGGCGAATGCGATCCGCGGCGCTGTCGAACAGCGCTGCCCGGCGCCGATAACCGCCGGCGAGTACGTTTCACGATATGAGCTCTCCGGGCGCAGACAGAGCGCCGTCATCGACGACCGTGCCCGATGTCGGGGCGTCGGACTACCTTCGTTCCGTACTTGCTCCGGTGCACCAGAGCGAGGCCGCCTCCGTCGTCCTGACGGTCGCCATCCCGGCCGGGGTCCTGCACGGGCACGCCGTGCACCCCGCCGTCTGGCTCCGGCGTATGGCTGCCGCGGTGCGGTCCCGGCCCGGCCCGGAGGAGGGCAAGGAGAACATCGCACGGATCTTCGACGCGCACGCGGAGCGCCGTGACGACCAGGGCCTCACCCAGAACGCACTGATGGCCTCGATCAACCACGTCTACCTGGTGGACGCGACCCTCACCTCCAGCGCGGTCCCGCCGGCGCAAGGCACCCTCTGGCAGGTGGCGCTGGGCGACATCTCCGCCTGGACGATCGGGGGCCCCGGGTCGCCGGGGTCGCCGCTCTGAACGGAACGAGCGTGACATTCGTAGCGGTCTACGCGACGAGCGCCACGTTCGTAGCGGTGCACCGCCCGCTCCGCCGGTCCGGACACCGCGTGCCTCGGCCCGCCCGCACTGTCGTTCGACCTCGCTCCACACGTTGGGTCGGGGGCTGACTGGACGTCACACGTTGCGATACACTGCGATACGTGGTGGACGATCTCTGGTGGCGCGATCAGGACGCCGACTACATCCGGCGGCGCGGCGAGCGCCACCCGGTCGGACCACGCCGGTGCCACCGCGTGGAAGACCAGCGGAGCAGACCTCCGCGCCTACGAAGGACGGGAGCGGTCATGACCGACGACGAGCGCCGCGGGCGGATCGACGCGGAGGTAGCGGCCATCCGCGACGACTACGCCGAAGAAGAAGCCGAGGCCGCCGAAGCCGAACTCGCCGAGCGCAATGCGGCCCTGGACGTGCCGCTGAACCTGCGCATCGATCGAGACCTCGACGCGCAACTCAAGCAGCGAGCGGCTGCCGCGCAGATCCCCACCTCCGCGCTGGTACGGCGCCTGCTGCGCCAAGCCGTACACGCCCCCGCCGCGCCGGTGCTCACCGTGGAACAGGTCGAAGCAATCGCCCGCCGGGTAGTCGCCGACACCGCCGACAGTTGACCAGACCCATGCCGTCCTACTTGGTGGGCGCCGGGTTGTAGCCGTCGAGGGCCATGTGCCCGGCGTCGAGCGGCAGGGCCACTCCGGTGACGTGCTCGGCCTCGTCGCTGACCAGCCACAGGATCCCGTTGCTGACCGTTTCGGGCGGCAGCATCGACCGCCCGTGCAGCAGGTGGAAGTGCCGGACACTCTCGATGGCCTCCTCGCGGGTGCCGTCCGGATTGCCGGAGAACCGCTCGTAGATCGGCGGGTTGTTGATCATGACGGTGTCGATGGCACCCGGGCAGACCGCGTTGCACCGCACGTCGTACGGCGCGAGCTCGACGGCGAAGTTCCGCATCAGCCCGATCACGCCGTGCTTGGCCGCGACGTAGTGCGAGAGCTGGTAACCGGGCCGGAACCCGTTGACCGACGACGTCAGCACCATCACGCCGCGCCGATTCTCGATCATGTGCGGGGCCACGGCCTTCGCCGTGCGCCAGATCCCGGTCAGGTTGACGTCGATCATGTCCTGCCAGGTCTGATCGGACATCTCCCAGAAGTTCGCCTGCGAGTAGATGCCGGCGTTCGCGCACAGGATGTCGATCCGGCCGAACTCGCTGAGACCCCGTGCGACGGCGTCGTCGAGCTGGTCCTGGCGGCGGACGTCGGCCCGCAGGAACAGGGCCCGGCGGTCGAGTTCCTCGACCTGTGCCGCGGTCGCCGCGAGCTCCTCCCCGGTGGCCAGGCCGTAGGGCACCGAGTCGAGGTCCGCCGCGATGTCGACGCCGATGATGTCGGCACCTTCCCGGGCGAGGGTGAGGGCGTGCGCGCGTCCCTGCCCGCGCGCGGCGCCGGTGATCAGTGCGACCTTGCCGTCCAGACGGCCCATGCTCGTTCCTCCGCGTCGTCGAGGCAGAACTGCGCACCGCCGATCCTGTCGGCCGGCCGCGGCCGGTCACGGCTCCCGCCGTTCCCTCCGCCCAGTCGACCCTCTGCAACTCGGCCGGGCCAAGGGTCCGGGCGGGTCCGGTCGGCTTCAGGACAGGGCTCGTACGTGGATATCGCTGCTCTGGCAGCGATATCCGCGCACGGGTCGACTCGGCTCAGGCGACCGGCGGGACGATCGCCTCGATCAGGTGCGGGCCCGGCTCGGCGTAGGCCTCGCGCAGCGCCGCGGCGAGGTCCTGGGTCGTCGTCACCTTCCGGGCAGGAACCCCGAACCCCCGGCTGATCGAGACGAAGTCCGTCGTCGGGTCGGACAGGTCGAGCATCCGGGCGGCGCGGTCGGCGGGCTCCCCGGCCCGGGTGCGGGCGAGCTCGGCGCGCAGGATCGCGTAGGCCGCGTTGTTCACGATCACCGTGGTGACGTCGAGACGCTCGCGGGCCTGGGTCCACAGGGACTGGATCGTGTAGAGCGCGCTGCCGTCGGCCTCGATCGAGAGCACCGGACGGTCCGGGGCGCCGACCGCGGCGCCGGTCGCCACGGGGAGCCCCTGCCCGATCGCGCCGCCGGTCAGGGTGAGCAGCGTGTGCCGGGGCGCCGTCGCGAGTGCGGACGGCAGCCCGCTGCTGGAGGTGACGCCCTCGTCGACGACGACGGCGTTCTCCGGCAGCGTCGCGGCGATCGCGGTGCCCAGGTTGGCGACCGCCAGCGGCCCCG
>JAKDNL010000475.1 GCA_030451825.1 Pseudonocardia sp.
GCTTCGTCCGTCTGTGGTTCACCGACGTGCTCGGGTTCCTCAAGTCGGTGGCGGTGGCACCGGCCGAGCTCGAGGGCGCCTTCGCCGAGGGGATCGGCTTCGACGGTTCCGCGATCGAGGGCTTCGCCCGCGTCTACGAGTCGGACATGGTGGCCCGCCCGGACCCGTCGACGTTCCAGGTCCTGCCCTGGGAGACCGCGGCCGGTGAGCACTACTCGGCCCGGATGTTCTGCGACATCGCGATGCCCGACGGCTCCCCGTCCTGGGCCGATCCGCGGCACGTGCTGACCCGGGCGCTGCACCGGGCCGGCGAGGCCGGGTTCACCTGCTACGTGCACCCGGAGATCGAGTTCTACCTGCTGCGCGGGCTGCCCGACGACGGCACCCCGCCGGTCCCGGCCGATTCCGGCGGTTACTTCGACCAGGCCAGCCACGACGTCGCCCCGCACTTCCGGCGGAACACGATCGAGACGCTGGAGTCGATGGGCATCTCGGTCGAGTTCAGGCACCACGAGGGCGGGCCCGGCCAGCAGGAGATCGACCTGCGCTACGCCGACGCGCTGACCATGGCCGACAACCTGATGACGTTCCGCTATGTCGTCAAGGAGGTCGCGCTGACCCAGGGCGTGCGCGCGTCGTTCATGCCCAAGCCGTTCACCCAGCACCCCGGCTCGGCCATGCACACGCACTTCTCGCTGTTCGAGGGCGACAACAACGCCTTTCACGACCCGGACGACCCATACGAGCTCTCCGCGACCGGCAAGGCGTTCGTGGCCGGCGTGCTCAAGCACGCCCGCGAGATCGCGGCGGTGACCAACCAGTGGGTGAACTCCTACAAGCGTCTGGTCGTCGGCGGCGAGGCCCCGACGGCGGTCTCCTGGGGGCACGCGAACCGCTCCGCGCTGGTCCGGGTTCCGATGTATTCACCGGGCAAGTCGTCATCGCGCCGGGTCGAGGTGCGCACGCTGGACAGCGCCTGCAACCCGTACCTGGCCTACGCACTGATCCTCGGCGCCGGGCTGACCGGGGTCCAGAAGGGCTACGAGCTCCCGCCGGCCACCGAGGACGACGTGTGGGCGCTGACCGACACCGAGCGCAAGGCGATGGGCTACGAGCTGCTGCCCCAGAACCTCACCGAGGCCCTGGACGTGATGGAGCGCTCCGAACTGGTCGCGGAGGTCCTCGGCGAGCACGTGTTCGACTTCTTCCTGCGCAACAAGCGCGCGGAGTGGGACGCGTACCGCCGCAACGTCACCCCGCACGAGCTGGCCACCTATCTGCCCGTGCTGTAAGAGCGCCCGGCGAATGATGGTTGCCGCAGAGGCGGCGTGACTTCGCAGAGGAAACTGCGTCCTCGCACAGGGACGAACCTGTGCGACGACGCCCGAACCTGTGCGAAGTGGACTGAGCGGACCCTTTCGTAAGAGCCCAGCGCGGTCCAGCAGGTCGACGCCGACACCCGCGGCGGCTCCGTCATCGATGCCCTCATGGTCAACGTGACCACAGCGTTGTCCGAACGCCATCCGAGATCCCTGTTGTCACGTTGACCATGAGCACGGATGTGGGACGCCTCATGTGCCAGTCGTTCTCACGAGCTTCCGGCACATGAGAGGCCCCGCGAGCTGACCGGCGGATGCGGCACGCGCCCCTTCGAAACGGTGACCACCGTATGGGGAGCGAAGGCGACTCCACACGTCGTTCGCACTCCGCAGGTGTGGATCGATCCGGGGGCATCATGTGCCGGTCGCTGTAAGGGGCCTCGACGCTCAGTGGGCCGACGCCGTGCCCGGTTGCGGTTGCGGCGAGGGCTTCTGCGCCGCGGCGATCGCCCGGACCGCGTGGTCGACCTGGCGGCCGGCGGCGGTGGCCCGCTTGAGCTTCAGCTTCGCCGCGGCAACCTGGGCGGGGGAGACGATGAGTCGTTTAGCCGCCATGTCCGGTCCCCTCCTCGTCCTCCTGGACGACCTCGACCGCGCCCGGGATCTCATGGTACTGCGAGATCGCCGGATCCAGAACGGCGTCGAGGACCTTGTCGATGAAGACCTGGTCCTCGGCCTGGAGCAGTTCGGAGTCCCCGAGCGCCTCCAGCGCGGCGAGACCGACGCCGGCCAGCGTGGTGTTCTCCTCGTCGGCCGCGCTCTCACTGGCCCAGCGCAGCATCCGCATCGTTTCTTCCCGGCGGCGCCACCTGTCCAGCTCCACGGCGCCGAGTCGACCGTCCAGGCGGGTCAGGATGGCGTTGTTGGTCGTGTCCATCGCGTTGCGCCGGGTCAGCCGGACGGTCAGCTCGGCGATCGCTGTCGACTCCTTCGAGCTGCGCCGCACCAGCAACGCGCTGGTCACCACGCCGCCCAGGGCGATCAGCGCCAGCAGGACCGCCAGCCACCACGGCGCGCCGCCGTCACCTCCGGCGCCGGTCTGCATCAGCGCCGTCATGGCCCACCCCCGCACCATCGCCTCCCGTCACCGTGATGGCCCGCCGGGGCCGCCACCACCGCGGACGGATCGGTCCTGCGGGATATGAGCACACGGTAGACCGACGGCACCCGGCCGGACCGGTCCGGCGGTGGGGCGTCGGCCGAACCGCCGCGCGGCCCGGGTCGACGCCACGGTGTGTGCCTGGCCCGCCGCCACCCCGAAGGGGGTGGCCACCCACCTACCGTTCCTGTAGGAATCCGGTAACGATCAGAAGGAGGCGCCATGGCCGGCGACGAGATCATCCTCGGACCGCTCCCGAAAGGCATCACGCTCGCCGGCGAGGGCCAGCACAAGCGGATCTGGAACGTGCTCGGGCACACCTACACGATGAAGGCGGCCGGCGAGTCCAGCTTCGCGTTCGAGACGCTGGACCCGCCCGGTACCGGCGTGCCACCGCACGTGCACCCCACCCAGGACGAGCACATCTACGTCATGGAGGGCGTGTTCACGCTCTACCTGGACGGGCAGTGGGAGACCGCGGGCCCCGGCGACACCGTCCGGATGCCGCGCGGGCTGCCGCACGCCTACTACAACCGAGGTGAGGTGAACTCGCGGGCGCTGTTCTGGGTGAGCCCGTCGGGCAAGCTGGCCGCGCTGTTCGACCAGCTGCACAACCTGACCGACCCGGCCGAGGTGGTCCGGGTCTCGGCCGAGCACGACGTGAACTTCCTGCCCCCGGGATCGGTCGCGGGCGCCGACTGAGCCTGACGCTCTTACGGGGCCCCGGTACTCGACCGGTGGGATGTCCGGGTTCGCTACGGGGCGTCCGGCGCGTTGTCGGCGCGGGCCCGTAGAGCGCCGGTCGCCTGCGCGTAGCCGGACAGGACGGCGTCCAGTTCGTCGTCGTCGAGCACGTCCTGACGGCGGTCGAAGCCCTCCGGCGCACGGCGCTCGACCTCGTCGATCACGCCTTCCGGGCCGCCGGTCCGGTTGCGCAGGACGACGTCCGCGGTGGCCGGTAGGCGCTCGTCCTGGTAGGCGAGCAGGGCGGCGACCGGGTCGTCGTGGCTCCTCAGCTGGCTGCCCAGTGCCGCGGCGTCCAGGATCGCCTGGCCGGCGCCGTTCGAGCCCATCGGGTACATCGGGTGCGCGGCGTCGCCGAGCAGCGTGACCCGCCCGTGCGACCAGCTGGGCAGCGGGTCGCGATCGCACATCGGGAACTCGAGGATCTCCTCGGTGGCCGCGACCAGTGCGGCGTGGTCGATGCCGGGGACGTGGAACCGTTCGGCGTGCTGGAGCGCGACCCCCGGCGCGGCGGGTCGCGACCAGTCCTGTCGGCGCGGCGGGGGGTCGCCGTCGCGCCCGGTGAGCAGGCAGATCGCCCAGTTCATCAGCACCGTGTCCGGGGTGGCGCCGCGGCCGATCGGGTAGAGCGCCAGCTTCGCCGCCGTGCCGCCGGCGATGACCATCGACCGCCCGCCGCGGAACGCCGGCCATTCGGTGGCCCCCCGCCACATCTGGACACCGTTCCAGCGGGGCGGGCCCTCGCCCGGGAACAGGATCTCGCGGACCGTGGAGTGGATGCCGTCCGCGGCCACCAGCACGTCGCCGAGGAGCTCCCCGGCCGGCTCGTCGGCGCGGTCGACGAGCCGGGCGCGCACGCCGCCCTCGTCCTGCTCGAACCCGACCACCCGGTTGCCCGCCCGCACCGCGCCGTCGCCGAGCCGGTCGATCACCGCGCGCAGCAGGACCCCGCGCAACCGGCCGCGGTGGATCGACAGCTGCGGGTGGGCGAACCCGGCGTCGATGCCGCACGGACGGCGCACGATCTCCTGGCCCAGCCGGTGGTGGTAGGCCAGGTCCGTGGTCCGCACCGCCGTCTCGTCGAGCGCGTCGAGCAGGCCCAGGTCGGCCAGTTCGGCCACGGCGTGCGGGAGCAGGTTGATCCCCACCCCGGGTTCGCCGGCCGCGCTGCCCTGTTCGAGCACGTCGCAGTCGATCCCGAGCCGGTGCAGGCGCAGCGCCGTGACCAGCCCGCCGATACCCGCCCCGATGATCAGGACCCGCATCACGCCTCCGCAGCTCGAACCGGCCGTCGCGCTGCGACCGCGGCGCGGCTGCCAGCGTAGGCACCGTGGGCCGAGCAGGTACACCCTCGGCCCGCGGCTCCTCCGGGACGCTGCGCCTGCTGGTGCGCGCGAATCGCGCCGGATGCGGCAGGATCAGGCCCGTGATGGATCGGCGCACGGGGACCTCGCTCGCTCGTCTGGGCATCACCGGTCCGACGGCGGCCGAGACGCTGCAGAAGCTGGGGTGGTGGTCCGGGGACCGGCCCACCCAGGGCGCCGAGGAGATCATGTGGGCGCTGGCCCGTAGCCCCGACCAGGAGCTCGCGCTGCGCGCCGTCGAGCGCCTGTCCCAGACGCCGCCGTGGCCCGAGATCGACGCCGCGCTGCACACCGACCCCGGCCTGCGCGGGCGGCTGTTCGCCACGCTCGGCTCGTCCACCGCGCTGGGCGACCACCTGATCGCGCACCCGGACAGCTGGTCGCTGCTGGCCGACACCCCGGACCGGCGCAACCCGCCACCGGACCTGTCCCGGCGCACGGCGACCCTGTTGCGCGCCGTCGGGGCCGACCCGCACGCCCCGGCCCCGGGGTCCGCCGGCGGGGCACGCGCGACGCTGACCGGCGCCGAGGCCGTCACCGCCCTGCGCAACGCCTACCGCGACGAGCTGCTCGGGCTCGCCTCGGCCGACCTGGCCGCGGTCGGGGACCCGTCGCTGCCGGCGATGGAGGTCGACGACGTCGCCGCGCAGCTGGCCGACCTGGCCGAGGCCGCGATCTCCGCGGCCGTCGCCGTCGCCGCCGCGGAACAGGACATCCCCGACGAGCTGCGCCTGGCCGTGATCGGCATGGGCAAGTGCGGCGGGCGCGAGCTGAACTACGTCTCCGACGTCGACGTGATCTTCGTGGCCGAGCCCGGTGGCGACCTCACCCCGGCCGCGACGAAACTGGCCGGCCGCGTGATGCGGGTGGCCGGCGAGGCCTGCTTCGAGGTGGACGCGAACCTGCGCCCGGAGGGCAAGCAGGGCGCCCTGGTCCGGACCCTGGACGGGCACGTCAGCTACTACCAGCGCTGGGCCAAGACCTGGGAGTTCCAGGCCCTGCTCAAGGCCCGCCCGATCGCCGGCGACCCGG
>JAKDNL010000476.1 GCA_030451825.1 Pseudonocardia sp.
CGGGCTTCCCCGTCTTCGACGTTGGTGCATAATTGCGTCTGGTCCAGTTCCCGCTCACTGTGTCGGAGGTCTCATATGGCTCAGATTCATGAAGTACGGCTCGTTGACGACCTGGATGGCGGGCCCGCTGCCGAGACGGTCGAATTCGGGCTCGACGGTCGCAGTTATGAGGTCGACCTGTCGAAGGGAAATGCGAGCAAGCTCCGCGAGGCGTTGAACGCGTACGTCGCGGCGGCGCGTCGCACAACGAGCACTCGACGACGCGCCGCTCGGTCCGGAAATCGCGCTGAAGGTCGGCGGGACGGCCGTAGCGGACGCGCTGGGAGTGACCGCGAGCAGAACCAGGCCATCCGAGACTGGGCCCGCCGCCGCGGGATGAAGGTCTCCGACCGGGGCCGGATCCCGGCCGAGGTGCTGCACGGCTACCACGAGGACCACGCGGCCGCGGGCTAACGTCCGCGGCGCGCGCTGGGTCGGGGCGTCGCGGACTGAACAGACCCGACACGGTCGGGCACGGGGTAGCGAGTAGTCGCCCAGCGCACTCGCCCCCTCTGGATAACTGTCATAATCTTGATTATCGGAAAGCAAGGGTCGGGAGTTTCGTTAGACGCAAGAACTCCCGACCGACGACGATGCAGCCAGCCTCGCAGGTCAACATCGGAACGCCGGCGGGGCGGACGGTGAGACGACGGGCCCGGAGCCAAGCTCTGGCGCTGATCATTGTAGGTTTCCTGCGCTAGATGCAGGATTCCACGTGGCGAGGTGGCTGGATGGACGGCGTGGCTGGGTTCGTTCCGCGGCTGTTGCGCGACAGCGGCGTCGGGCTGTTCCGCGTCGAGGATCGAGTCTTCGAGGCCATGGTCGACGGCTGGCGGGCGCAGATGCTGGCGCGCGGCCTGGTCACTGCGACCATCGAGACACGGACTCGACTTGTCATGAGGTTCCAGCAGTTCACCGGCGACTATCCGTGGACGTGGCGTCCGGCTGATCTCGAGGACTTCCTGGCCGAGCGCCGCTCCGGTGATCGCCCGATCGCGCTGTCGACGCTGCGCGCCGACGCCAACGCGATCGGCATGTTCTGTGCCTACTTGGCCGGCCCGGCCTACGGCTGGCCTGGCTTCTGCGAACGCACGTTCGGCGACGTTCCCGCGCAGATCTGCTTCGACTGGAACACCCCGCGACACACGACTGATGACGCCGTCCCGGCGGGGCGTCGTGCACTCAGCAAGGCCGAGCTGCAGCGCCTATTCGATCATCTAGACGATCTCATAGATCGCGAGCACGCGGCGGGAAGCAAGCGCTGGCTGCCGTTGCTGCGGGACTCGATCGCCTTCAAGGTCTGCTACGCCTTCGGGCTACGGCGGCGCGAGGTCGCGATGCTCGATCTACAGGACTTCGGGCCCAATCCGCACGTCCCCGCCTACGCCGGGTTCGGCGCGGTCACGGTGCGCTGGGCCAAGGGCACCACCGGGTCCGGGCCGCGGCGGCGCACCGTGCTCACGGTGCCCGAGTTCGACTGGGCGGTCGACCTGCTGGGGTTCTGGACCAGCCCGCAGGGCCGCGGCCGGTTCCCCTCCGCCGAGCGTTCGTCGGCGCTATGGCCGAGCGAGCGCGCCGCCCGGATCGCCCTGGGCAGCCTCAGCGACGCGTTCGCCCAGCACCGGACGGCCGTGGGGCTGCCCGAGGAGCTGGGCCTGCACTGCCTGCGGCATTCCTACGTCACGCATCTGATCGAGGCCGGCTACGACCCGGCGTTCGTGCAGACTCAGGTCGGCCATGCCTACGCCTCGACCACCGGCCTCTACACGTCGGTGTCGGCGGACTTCAAACAGAAGACGGTGCAGCAGATGATTGCACGGCGCATCGCGGGGAAGGACGGCGAGACAGATGCCTGAGCAGCGACGCATCGGCTACCGGTGGCACCTGCGGACGCTGATGGCACAGCGCAATCTCTGGAAGACCACCGAGTTGATGCCCCTGCTGCGCTCCCGCGGCATCAACCTGTCCGAAAGCCAGGTCTACCGGCTGGTGACCGGCACCCCGGAGCGGATCCCGGCGCGGACCTTCGCCGCACTCTGCGACATCCTCGACTGCAGCCCGAACGACCTGTTCGAGCCCTTCGTGGAGATGAGAACGGCCGGCACGGCCAACGCCCCGAGCCGGCCCGAGGACATCGGCGTCCGTCCCGGCGAGCCGATCGCCCGGCGTATCCGGCTGATCCCGGACGAGCACAGCTCGGATGAGTAGAGCCCGCAAACCGGACGACCCGGCCCGCTGGCCCAAGCCCTGCGGCCGCTGCGGCGAACACCACCAACCCGCCGCGCACTGGCCGGACGGCCGTGTCTGCGGCTACTGCTACAAGCAGGCCCAGCGCACCAAGGGCGTCTGCGCCTGCGGCCACGAGGGTGTCCTACCGGGCCGGGTCGACGGCGCTCCAGCCTGCCGACGCTGCTCCGGGGTCCGCCTCAACCTGGACTGCCGCTCCTGCGGGGCCGAAGACGAGCTCTACACCGGCAGCCAGTGCTGGTCGTGTGTCCTTGCCGCACAGGTCGACCGGGTGCTCACGCACCCCGGCACCGGCGCCATGAGCCCACAACTGGCCTTGGTGGCGGCCGCGTTGAAGTCGATGAAGCGCGCCAACAGCGGTCTGACCTGGCTCAACCAGCCACACGTGACGGCGTTCCTGTCCGAGCTGGCCGTCGCACCGGCCATCACTCACGAGAGCCTGGATCAGCTACCGCTGACGAGGACCCGAGACTACGTCCGCGGCCTGCTCGTCGAGCACGGTGCGCTCCCCCGCCGCGATGAGCTGGCCGCCCGCTACCGAGACTGGGCCACCCAGGCCCTGATGCGGATCGTCGGCGATCACCATCGCGAGGTCGTCCAGCGCTACGTGCGCTGGCACCACCAGCGGCGGATGAACAGCATGGACCGCGTCACCCAGGGAACCTTCCTGCGCGCCAAGCAGTCCGTGACCGTCGCGATCGAACTGCTGAACTGGCTCCACGACCGCGACATCGACATCGAGCAGCTCGAGCAGGCGCACCTCGACGCTTGGCAGGCCGAAGGGCCGACCACCCGGGAGCTCGCTAGTCGGTTCCTGCGCTGGGCGATCACCACTCGCCTCGTTCGCCCGACGCTGACGATGGCCCCGCACCGGCGCGGCACCAGCCCGAAACTGTCCGCCGCTGAGCAGGACAGCGCCCTGAAGCGTGTCATTTCCCCCGACGAGCTCGACGTGCGCGAGCGCGCAGCAGCCATCTTGGTCCTCGTGTTCGGTCAGCAGGTCGAGCACGTCGCACGGCTGACCTGGAATAACGTCACGGTGACTCCCGAGCTCGTCAGCGTCCGCCTCGACGGTGTCGAGATCGCACTCCCAGCACCACTGGATCAGCCTTGGCGTCACCTCGCGGTCGAGCCGGGCCACGACCTCACTGCGGCCCACCCGCGCAGCAACTGGGTGTTCCGCGGCTCCTCTCCCGGGCAGCACATCCGCGCCGCCACTCTCAGAAACCGTCTCCGCGACCTGTTCAGCACCCGGGCTGCCCGCCTGGGCACCCTGCACGAACTCACCAAACTGGCGCCGGTCGCGGTCATCGCCGAGATCCTCGGCTATCACCCAGCCACCATCGAACGGCATGCCATCGGCTCCGCCGCGACCTACGCCCGCTACATCGCAGCCCGCGCGACCACGAGCTGACGCGGCCCTGCAACTCCGTCGATTTGGCGCGACCGACGGGCCGTCAGTTTCGCCAAAGCACGCTCAAAGCTCTCGAGCGTGTCTACTACTCCCGCGCGCTCAAGTGCCGTCCCTGCCAGTTGTTGTCATCTGGGAGTGGTGCGACCAGCACGGATGTAGGCTTGCAGGTCATGGCGGCTGTTCGCGGACGGGCGTGCCGTGCGCGGATGGCGTCGATCAGCGCACGCAGCTCGGTGGGGGAGCGCGGTCGGCCGGAGTCATCGACGTCGACGACGAGATCGGCGAGCAGCCGGCGGCGGGGCCGGGTGGTGGGCTACTTGGTCAGCGGGGGTGCAGGGACTGGAGGCGGTCCCAGGCGGCGACCAGGTCGCCCGACCATGCCCAGCCGGGAGGGATCTTCAGGATCCGCCGGCGGGCGTGTGCGACCAGCCGCGCCGGGGCGGAAAGGATCCGAAACCGGAGCGTCTTGGTGGCGGCGGTGGCCAGGTCGGCGTCGAGTCCGATGTGGCGCAGCCAGGCGGTCAGCGTGGTGGCCAGCGCGGCCAGTTGCAGCCAGGCGGCGTTGCGGCCGTAGTCGATGGAGGGCAGGTTGCGGGCGCCGCAGGCCTTGAACTGCTTCATCCGGTCCTCGACGTGGGCCTGGGTGCGGTGTCGCGCATCGAGGAACTGGGCCTGCCCGCGGGCGGTGTTGGTGGCGAACGCGCCGTACTCCCAGTCGGGGTGCTCGCCGAGGCGGGCCGGCTTTCCGATCGGGCGTGGGGTGCGTCGGGCGAAGATCCGCATGTCGGGAGGCCAGGTCGCCAGCCGGTCCCCGTCCGGGCCGCGGCGCAGCACCCCGGTCAGGTCGGTGACCTGCGCGGCGGGGTCGGGCTCGCCGTCGGTGTCCACCGCGGCGTCCCAGTCGCCCTCGCGCAGCGCCTCGATCCCGGCGATGGTCCGCTCATCGACCGGCCAGCCGATGGTGTACTCCACCCGCCGGCCCCGGCGCCCGTGCTCGGGCGCGGTGTTCAACGAGCTGAGGTGGTCGATCACGTCGTGGGAGGCGCCTGCTCCGTCGATGCTGACCAGCACGTCGGTGCGCCATCCGGCGGGGATCTGGGCGAACGACGCGGTCAGGACCGCGAGGTGATCGGCGGCGGTGAACGAACCGGCGTTGCCCGGGCGCTGCATCACCGCGAGCGCGTCGCCGATGTTGGAGCACCAGCCGGTCAACGGGTGAAACCCGAAGCCACCCTTGTAGGTGCCCGCCGCCTGGGCCTTGGCGCTGGCGGCCTCGATCAAGGTGGCGTCCACGCGCAGGACCAGCACGGGGCGCGGGTCCCCGTCGGGCGTGGTGGCCACTCGGGTCAGGTCCGTGCCGGCGACCTGCACCGCGGGCAACTGCCCGTGCCGGGCCACGATCGCCTCCCACGCCCGCGCTCGCGCCGCCGCGGTGACCCGGGCCAGGCGCCGTCCGGGTAGCCCGTCGGCACCGAGTCGATCGGCAAGCTCGTCGAGCGCGCGCAGCATCGTGGAGTCCGACGCCCCGCCCCCGGGGCCGAAGATCTCCTCCTGGGCGGTCATCGCCTCCACATCCGACAGGCACGTCGCCCCGGACGCCAACGCGCAGGTGGCGTCCACCAGCGCCCGACCCCGATGCCGCAGCGGGACGAACCCCGCCCGCGCCACCACCGCGGCCAGACCGGTGGTCAGCCCGAGCCGGTCGGCCAGCAACCGCGGCAGCACCACCCCCGCCGACGCGACCGTCCCGGCCCCACCGACCTCGACATCGAGTCCCTGAGACCACGCCAGCGCGGGATCCCCGAGGTCGCGCCGGGTGCTTGTAGTCTTCACCTGAAGGGTGTCCCTTCCTGGGTTCATGCAGATCTTGACAATCCGCATTGTCCCAGGTCAGGGACACCTTTCCTTGTTCCG
>JAKDNL010000477.1 GCA_030451825.1 Pseudonocardia sp.
GTGGCGCCGGCGATGCCGCGGGAACCGAACTCGGCCAACGCGGCCTCACGGATCCTGGCGCGGGCGGTGAGGTCATCGATCGGCGACACACCGAGAGCCTATACATCTGTACTACGTGCAGTACAGACGTACAGTCAATCGCGGCGCCGGTCGGGCGGTCGAGGTGGTCACGCCCCGGGGTGACGTAGGCGTCGATGACCTCGACGACGAACACCGGTCGGGGGCCCGTGGAGACTTGTTCCGAGAGCCGATCGGTCAACGGGCCCGGTCCTTTTCGGTGAGGGCGCCGGAGTAGTCGAGGGCCAGGGTGATGGTCAGGTCCAGCCGGTCGAGGACCGTGTCGTCGTGGCTGACCACCAGCAGCGCCCCGCGGTAGCGGTTCAGCGCCTGAACGAGGTGGTCGACGCTGGTGGTGTCGAGGTTGTTGGTCGGTTCGTCGAGCACGAGCAGCTGCGGGGGTGGGCTGGCCAGCAGCAGCCGGGCCAGGGCGACGCGGAACCGCTCGCCGCCGGAGAGGGTGGCGACGGGCCGGTCGACGGCGTCGCCGCGCAGCAGGAAACGGGCCAGCTGGCCCCGGATGTGCTGCGGTGGGGTGTCCGGGGCGCCGGCGCGGACGTTGTCGAGCACACTGGCGCCGTCGTCGAGCCCGTTGAGGCGTTGCGGCAGGTAGCCGATGCGGTCGGTCAGCCCGTCGGCGCTCGCCAGGCCGGGGCGGGCCGATGCTGGGCGCACGAGGTCCTCGAGTAGAGCGGTCTTGCCGACGCCGTTGGGCCCGATCAGCGCGACGCGCTCAGGGCCTTGGATGATGACCGTGCCATTGGTGCCGTGCAGCTCGGCGATGCGCCGACCGGCCGGGACGTCGGGGTCAGGTAGGTCGATGCGGATTGATGCGTCGTCGCGGACCCGCGCCTGCGCCGCGGTCAGCTGCGTCTGCGCCGTTTCCACCTTGCCGTCGAACTCGGTGCGCAGCTTGCCCGCCGACACCTGCGCCTCGGTCTTGCGCTGCTGCATGACGCTCTTCGGTCGGCGCTTGTTCGCGAAATCGGTACGGGCGTATCGGGCGCGCCGGGCCAGCTTGGTCTCCGCCTCCGCCCGTTGCCGCTTCTCGGTCTTGACCACCTGTTCCGCGGCCCGTTCGGCCCGCGCGGCGGCGCCCTGCTGCTCGGCGAGGTGCTTCCGCCAGGCGCTGTACGGGCCACCGAACACGCTGAGCTGCCCGTCGTGGAGCTCGGCGGTGTGGTCCATCAGCTCCAGCAGCGCGGTGTCGTGGCTGACGATGACGAGCGTGCCCTTCCACGCGCGCACCGTGTCCGCGAGGCGGGTGCGCGCTTCCCGGTCGAGGTTGTTGGTCGGCTCGTCCAGCAGCACGATCGGCGCCGCGCGTAGCCGCAGGCCCGCGATCGCGACGAGCAGCGCCTCACCGCCGGACAGCTGCCCCACCCGCCGGTCGAGACCGACCGGACCCAGCCCGACCGAGCGCAGCGCCTCGGCGGCACGGGACTCGACGTCCCAGTCCTCGCCGAGGACCTCGAAGTGCCACTCAGCGGGATCGCCGGCCTCGATCGCCCGCAGGGCTGCGACCCGATCGGTGACGCCGAGCAGGTCGGCGACGGTGGCCTCGACGGCCAGCGGCAGGGTCTGGGGCAGGTAACTCGCCGGCGCCGACGTCACGATATGCCCGGCCGAGGGTGCCAGGTCGCCGGCCACCAGGCGCAGCAGCGTGGACTTGCCCGAGCCGTTGAGCCCGGTCAGGCCGGTGCGGCCGACACCGAACGTGCCCGTGATACCGCTCAGCGCGGTCGTGCCGTCCGGCCAGGTCAGCCCGACGTCGGACAGGGTGATGGACGGGGTCGTGCTCGAAGACATGCGGCTCCTGGGATGTCAGCGGATGCGCTGGCACCGGAGCCCGACGACGGGGCTCGACGGCTGTCAGCGCACGTACAGCGGCGCGGAAGCGTCGAAGATCTTCACCGTGGTGACCTCTCATTCGGGGCACGAACACTCGCATCCTGACAGCTCCTCGTGAGCCCCGACAACGACATACGTCCGATGCGGTGCCCAGCTCGCTGCTGGTGCAGACCTGAGTGAGCGGCATTCCCCGCAGTACGACGGTCGGCGGCCCGGTTGTGCTCACATGTCGCCGTCGCCGACTGCTGTCGGGGGCCCATGCGGGTCGCGGCCGAGCGCGGCGAGTAGCTGATCCTGTGGCGGTGCGTCGCAAGCCGCGCTGAGGGGTGCCCGGTACATGCCGGTGGTTTGGAGTTGGTCGCCGAGTGCCAGGACGCCGGGCAGAAGTGCGTTGACGGCATCGGTGTCGAGGTCGGCCGGCGCTCCGGTGGCGGTGGCCAGGTCCCAGGCGTGGACGACGGGCTCGATGAGGGCGATAACGAGGAGCTGTTCGAGGGTCTGCGTGCCCAGCGGGGTGGTGACCGCCGTGTCCGGCGCGATCGCGGTGAGTGCACCGGTGATGTGTCGATGGGCCTCCGACCAGGCGGCGGCCGGGTCGCTGCCGCCGAGGGAGCCGGGTGCTGCCGGGTCGGTGACCGGGAGGCGGGCGCCGGCGCCGGTGGCCATGGTCAGGATCTGGTGCTGGCCGTCGATGAGGTGCCCGAGCAGCTGGCGGGCCGACCAGTCCGGGCAGGGCGTGGGGTCGTCCCAGCGCTCGGCGGGGACGGCGTCGACCACGGCGCTGACCCGGTCGAGGGCGCGCAGGTAGAGCTCTTGTGCTGTCATGTGTCCTCCGGGGTCGAGAAGCGGGCCGAGGGCGTGCCAGGTGCCGGTGGGAAGGTCGCTCAGCGCGTCGGGGTCGACGAGTCTGCGTGCAGGTGGCGTCCGAGACGGCTGCTGCGCCGCGGACCGGTTGTCAGCCGGCGTACTGCGGGTCGGGCGGGGTGACCCATTGCACGAGCTGGTAGATCACGCCGTTCGGGTCGATCATCTGGAAGTAGCGCTCACCCCAGGGTTCGGTCTCGATCGGGGTGACGATGTCGACCCCCTCCTGCCGGAGCCGCGCGTAGTCGGCGTCGATGTCCTCGACGGTGAAGACGACGAGCAGCCCATCTGCCCGTCCGGCCGCCGCTGCTGGTTTGAAGGTCGCCAGCCCGGTCCGCAGGTAGATGAGGTTGAACCCGGCATCGGGGTGGGCCAGTGCGCAGAACCCGTCGGCGGCCATCACCTGGGCGAACCCGAGGTGCTTCTGCACCCAGGAGGTGGAGGCGTCGACGTCGCGAACGTTGAGCGAGATGGCGGATTCGGTGACGTGCATGCGGACTCCAGTCTACGAGCGGAGGGCGGGAGTGCTCCGTACAACGTATATTGTACCGCGTACGGTAATGGCGTGCCAAGATGATCCCGTGAGCGCGAATCGCACCGGATCCGGCGAGCCCAGCCGGACACTCGCGCTGCTGTGGGGCGACCCGTCGACGACGACCCGGCGACGCAAGGGGCCGTCCCGGTCGGTGACCGTCACGCAGGTCGTGGATGCCGCCTTGGATCTCGCCGACAGCCACGGCCTGGCGGCGATCACGATTCGCGCGGTGGCCGAGCGGGTCGGGGTCTCGGCGATGTCGGTGTACACCTACGTGCCGGGCAAGCCCGAGCTCCTGGACCTGATGGTGGACGCCCGGTACGACCGGATGACCCATACGCCGTGGGCCGGGCAGCCGTGGCGGGATCGGCTGACCGTGGTGGCCGAGGACAATCGCGAGCTGCTCAGCACCCATCCCTGGCTCACCGAGGTCGCCGCGTTGAGCCGGCCCCCGCTCGGGCCGGGGGTGATGGCGAAGTACGAGCACGAGCTGGCGGCGTTCGACGACACCGGCCTGTCCGACGTCGATGTCGACGCCGCGCTGACCTACCTGCTGGGGTTCGTGCAGTCCCACTGCCGGTCCGCACACGACGCCGCACGCGCCACCACCGACACGGCGATGAGCGACGCAGACTGGTGGGCGGCCAACCAACCCGTGCTCGCCCTCGCTCTCGACCCGGAGACCTACCCGCGCGCCGTCCGGATCGGCTCCGCCGCCGGCGAGGCGCAGGGCAGCGCGTGGCAGGCCGACCGCGCCTGGCAGTTCGGACTGGCACGCACTCTCGGCGGCCTTGCCGCCCTCCTATGACTACGCGACGCCATGGCGAGCTGGTCGCGATGTTCCCCCCAACCCCTGCCGGGGTCCCGACCGTTCCGCAAGCCGATGGGCCTGACCGACACAGAGTGTCCGCTGGGCGGCTGGGCAGCCTGGTCAGCTTCGGTCACGTTCAAGTGGAAGGTACCGGGGTCGGTCACTGGCCTGACGCCCGGGACGGCGAAGCGTTGTCCTACGCCTCGTGTGCGCGTCGGTCGCGTCGAGCGCTGGCCAGGTGCCAGGCGGCGACGGTGAGCGCGGCCATCCCGGTGATCACGGCGAAGGTGGTCACGCCGATGTACAGGGTGGTGAGCACGGACAGGACGCCGATGCCGATGACTGGCACCGAGACGCCGAGGTAGATGCACACGTAGAACGCTGCGGATATTTCGGCGCGCTGTTCGGGAGGGGCGATGCGGGTCAGGTCGTCTTGTGCGGCCAGGAACGCCAGCCCGTGCCCGGCACCGGCGATCACGCTCCCGGTGACGAGCAGTGTGAGCGAGTGCGCGGGCGCAGACAGCACCAGGCCCAGCAGGCCGAGCGCGAGCAGAATGAGTCCGCCGGCTTGTGCCTGAGCGGGAGGGGCGCCGCGGCGGGCCGCGAGCTGGGCCAGCGCCGAGCAGCCCAGCGCCAGCGCGGCGACCAGCCCCAGCAGCGCCAGGTTGTTCGTGTGCAGCACGAGCGTGCCCGCGTAGGACGGGATGACCGACAGGAACAGCCCGCCGGCGACCGCCCACACCGCGCCCGCAGTGATCCCGACCCGCAGGAACGGGCCGCGGATCTCGGCCGGCACTCGCGGCCGCCGCACCCGAATCCGGCCATGAACCGGAGCCTCTCCGCGCCCGGTGGTCTCTGGCACGATGCGCAGCGACACCGCGGCCGCCGCGCAAGCGAGCATCCCGACGACGTAAGGCAACACCTTCGGTGCGGGTGCCCACTGGGCCAGCACCCCGCTGAGCGTGACGCCGACCGCGGCGCCGCCGGACTGCGCGATGGTCGCCATCAACGCCGCCCGTCGGGCGTTACCGCCACCGACCAGCTCGGCGAGCGCGGCGGTCGCCGCGCCGCTCATCATCCCCTGACCCAGCCCCTGGACCACGCGGGCGGCGAACAGCCATCCGACGCTGGTGGCCAGCGCGAACAGGATCAGGCCCGCGATCGCGAGTACCAGCCCGGCGGCGATCACCGGCCGACGTCCGAGTGCGTCGGAGAGCTGACCGAAGACCAGCAGCGACGGGATCAGCACCAGCGCGTACACCGCGAAGATCAGCGACAGCACCGCGGTGGAGAACCCGAACTGCTGCGCGTACCCGGCATACAACGGCGCGGCCAGATTCGCGCCGAACAGCATCGACGCGAACGCCGCGGCCACCACCAGCACCGGACCGCCCACCCGACCGGAATCCGTTTCGTGTTGCGTGAACGTCATCAGATGGTCTTGGGCTCAGCCGGTCGTAGCATTTGATCTTGAGGGTTCGGTGGGACAGGATGC
>JAKDNL010000478.1 GCA_030451825.1 Pseudonocardia sp.
GATCAGGGGGGCGGGGTTGCGGAGGACGGTGCGCGGTTTGCGGCGCCGGTCCCGGGCGTCGCGGCCTGGCGGGTGCCGGTGTCGTTTGGCGCGGCGGAGTCGTCCCGGGTCGCAGGCCCGCTCGTCGCGGACCCAACGCCCGGGGCCTGAGCCGGAGTCTTCGCGTCGGCGGGTGCGGCGGTCCCGGCCTCCGGTGCCCCGGGTGTCGGTGCGCCGGGCGTCGATGTCCCGGATGCCGGCGCCCCGGATGTCGGGGACGTGGACTTCCGCGTGACGGGGTCCGGAGCCGTGGCGGAAGGGTCCGTGGCGGGCTGCTGCGCGGCGGTCGGCGTCTCGGCGCCCGTCGGCCCCGCGGCCGCCCGATCACCGGCGGCGTCGGCCGGCGGGTCGGTCGCGGCGGCGTCCCCGGCCGGATCGCCCGGCGCCGCCGGGCCGCAGGCGGGGACACCCGACGGTGCCGCGGAGACCGCGTCCGCCGGGATGTACTGCTTGCCCCCGATCCGCAGCCAGTCCGCGCCCTGGGTGCACTCCACCGGCACGTCGGCGCTGTCCGCGGCGATCCCGACGACCGGTGCCCCGGTGTTCGGGGCCGCGTGCACGTCGACCTTGTCCTGGTCGCCCTCGGTACTGACTGTGGACAGCCGCACCGAGCCCGTCCACAGGTAGTCCACCTGCACCTGGGAGTTGTCCTTGAGCCCGAGCGCGTCCCAGAAGATGCCGTCGGCGAGGTCGATGCCGGCCGGGTTGGAGGGTCGGCGGCCGAACTGGTCCTTACCTCCGTTGTACCCGTCGTTGAACGCGGCCTGCGCCTCCGGGACGCCCTGCGGCAGGTCCTTGAACGACTGCCGCTCGGCCGGCGGGTTCCAGTAGTCGTCCTTGGTGTTCCACGGGCCGATGTCCCAGACCGGCGCGAACGCGCACCTCCCGTTCGGCGCGCATACCTTCACCGAGTAGTCGCTCTTCCCGTCCGGGGACAGCGCACGCCGCGAGGGCAGGGCCACGAACCGGTCCCGGGGGCCGATCTTGTGGCCGTTCGCGGTGGTGCCGCCCTCCAGGCCCTCCCGGGTGGCGAACACCGAGTAGCTGCGCGGCCCGGCCTCGGTCATCGGGGTGCCCTCGGCCTCCGACTCCGACGACGGCGCGGCGGACAGCGTCACGCCGCGCACGGTCGGCGGGGCGCCGCCGGTCGAGGTGAGCACGATCCGGCCCTGCACCTCGTGCACGGCCTCGGGCAGCTCGGTCCGGGCGCTGCCGGGCTCGCCGCCGGGGGTCGCCGGGATCCACTCGGTCCAGCCGCCTCCGGCACGCTTGCCGCGGACGTCGATGCCCGCCGTCGATCCCGGTGCGGTGTCGGTGACGAGTGTGGAGTCGACCTCGGTGGTCGGGCGCTCCAGTGGCCGCGACGGCAGCGTCAGCAGTCCGGTCGGGACCACGTCGGCCGGGTCGGCCGAGGACTCGGTGTCGCCGTCCGGCCCCTCGATCGGGGCGCCGTGGGCGGTGGCCGCGTCGAACCGTGCCGTCCCGCCCTCGACGACGATGCCGGTGCCCTCGCCCGCGGACAGGTCGGGTTGCCAGGTCGCCGACGGCCCGGCCGCCGACGCCGGTGAGACCGCCACCGCCACCAGCACGCCGGTCACGGCGAGCAGGCCGACTCCGCGCAACCCGGCCCGCATTCTGGTCCGCATGCTCGCTACCCCCGGGGTTGGTGTGACTCGTGTGACGACAGGTGTTCTTGTGTCGCCAGTGGTCGCAGCAGACCTCATCCAGCGGTAGTGGTCAATCAACGCAGCGTGACCACCTCTAAGGGGTGTACGCCCATCTCACCTGTTCGGGTGGGCCGGATGCCCGACAATCGGTCGCAGGGCGTGTGCGCACCGCGATCAGGTGGCGCGCACGCCCTCCAGGACGCGGGCGACGGTCGCCCGGTCGGGCTTGCCGATCCCGCGCTCCGGGATCCGCTCCGCCCGCACCAGCAGCCGGGGGACGGCGGCGCGGCCCTCGGCGGCACGCACCGCGGACCGCAACGCGTCGTCGTCCGGTCCGGCATCCTCGCGGGCGCCGTACGGCTCGTCGGCGACGACCATCGCCGCGACGACCTGGCCCCATTCCGGGTCCGGCAGGCCGACGGCGCACGCCCCGCGCACGCCCGGGACGGTGAGCAGGGCTCGCTCGACGGCGGCCGGGGCGACCTTCTCCCCACCGGTGTTGACCATGTCGTCGACCCGCCCGAGCACGGTCAGCCGCCCGGCCCGCCACCGGCCCAGGTCCCCGGTACGGAACACCCCGCCGGAGAACGCGGCCGACTCGCCGTCGGGAGCGGCGAGATGGCCGTCGGGGAGGTAGCCGGCGGGGAGATAGCCGGCTGCGAGCGTCGGCCCGCCGAGCACCACCCGTCCGGTGTCCGGGTCGGTGTCTGCCGGGTCGGGGCCGGTCGGCTCGATCCCGACCGTCACCCCGTCCAGCGGGACGCCGTCGTAGACGCAGCCCCCGCACGTCTCGCTCATGCCGTAGGTCGTGACGACGGTGACGCCGGCGTCCTCGGCCCGCTCGCGCAGGCCCGCGTCCAGCGCCGCGCCGCCGACCAGCACCGCGCCGTAGCCGGCGAGAGCGTGGCGGGCGGCGCCGTCGTCGTCGTCGTCCAGGATCCGGGCGAGCTGGGTGGGGACGAGGCTGGTGTAGCGCCGTGCCCCGTGCGGGAACCGGCCGGTGGCGCGGGCGAACCCGGCCGGGCGGAAGCCCTCGCGCACGTCCTGCACGACCGGCTCGGCCCCGGCGAGCACCGCGCGCAGCAACACCTGGATCCCGGCGACGTGCTCGGCGGGCAGCGTCAGCAGCCAGCGCCCGGGCCCTCCGAGACGGGCCTCGGTGGCCAGCGCCGAGGCGCGCAACGCCTCCGCGGTGAGCGCGACGTGCTTCGGCTCGCCGGTGGATCCCGAGGTCGCGACGACGACGGCGACGTCCGCCGGCACGGTCTGCGCGGGAGGGCCGGCCTCGGCGAGAGCGGGGGCGGCGGCCGACACCGGCAGCACGGCCGGCCCGGCCCCGGAGATCGCGGCGTCCAGTGCCCCGGCCAGCCCGGCCACGGCCTGCGGGGAGCCGTCCACCGGGACCACCCGCAGCGTCCGTTCGGTCACGGTCGTTCCTCCCCGGCTCTGCTCCGACCGCCCCCACCCTGCCACGTGCACCCGGCCACGTGCTCGGATCAGGGAATCGCACGGCAGCCGGTCCACCGCGCCCGATCCACTTCTAGTCGGCGGCCTGCGCGCGCTGCAGCGACAACCGGCCATCCGCGGCCCCGTCCGAGGCCCACTCCCCGGACTCGGCGGTCCAGCTCCAACCGTCGAACGTCACCCGCTCCAGCCCGAACCGCGCCGCGTGCGCGACCAGCCAGTTGGCGATCTCCCAGCCCCGCACGCCGTCCTGCGGCCCGCTGAGCACAGCCGTGCCGAGCTCGTGCGCGGCGACGGTCGCGACGTCGTCCGGCGCCGTCGTCTCCGGCAGGTCGCTGCAGCTCAGCGCCGGCCCGCTCTGCCCGGTCAGCGCCATGGCCATCGTCCTGGCCTGGGGCTCCCACTGCGCGTAGAGGCTCCCGTCGGCCGAGCGCTGGATCAGCTGTGCCGCGTCCGCCACATCGAGGGTCGCCCAGTCCGGCTCCGTGCGCAGCTTCCGGTAGAAGGCGCCCGCCGAGTACACCGGGTCGGTGACCTGCTCGTAGGTGCCCCAGTCCTGGCTGGGTCGCTGCTGGAACAGCCCGGCCGAGTCCCGGTCGCCACCCGGCAGGTTGCGCAGGCCCGTCTCCTGCAGCGAGGTCGCCAGCGCCACCGTGACCGCGTGGTCGGGCATCCCCATCGCGGCCCCGACGCCGGCGATCGTGGCCGCGTTGCCGGCCTGCTCGACGCTCAGGCTCACGGCTCGCGCGCCGCCGGTGACCGTGCACCCCGGCGCGCCCGGGATGTTCTGCACGAGCACGTAGATCCCGGTCACGACCGCCAGCAGGAGCGCCACGGCCAGCACCGGGCCCCGCCACGCCCGTCGCACGCGGACGCGCCCGGCGTTGCGGTGCCGGACGGTCGGGGGTTCTCTCCGTCGCTCCCGGTCGATCCCCACGGCACCACTCTGCCATTGCCCTCGCACGGCCCGGCGCCAATCCACAACGGACATGCGGACTGCCGCCTGATGGTGGGGCCGGGCTCGTCCGTCCGTTCAGGCCCAGAGTCGCCGCAGCTCCTCAGCGATCTTGTCGACGTCCCGGAGCGTCTCGTCAGCGATCGCCACGACCAGCACCTCGACCTCGTCGTCGACGATGCGAGACCAGTGGTGGTGGTTCAGTTCGAGGAAGACGACGGTGGCCAGCCACCCGAGGCGTTCGTCGCCGCCGACGAGAGGGTGGCTGGTCACCAGCGAGTGCAGCAGCGCGGCAGCCTTGGTGAGGTCGTCCGGGTAGGCCTCGCTCCCGAACACCGTGGTGGCCGGTCGCGCCGCGGCGGCCTCGAGCAGCCCGTGGTCGCGGACCAGGACGTCGCCGTCGACGGCCGCCCGCGCGATGTCGAGGAGATCCTCGAGGTCCAGGTAGACGGTCCCTTCGCTCACAGGGAGCCGAGTCGGTCCAGCACGGTCCGGAACTCCTTGGTGTTGCGGCAGGCCGAGTCACGGACCTTGGCGCTGTGAGCGCGACGATCGATGTAGTCGCGGACGCTGGCGCGCACGATCTCGGACTGGGGCCGGCCCTCCCGCTCGGCCTGCACGCGCAGGGCGTCGGCCTCGTCGTCGGAGAATCGCACGTTCATTGCCATACCGGAGATGGTACCGAAGCGGCACCACTCGTCCCGGTGGCGCCACAGCAGCTTTTCGTGCAGGTCACCGCACTCCACAGGCAGTGTTCAGTAATGCCAGGGGTAGGGCGCCCAGTCCGGCTCGCGCTTCTCCAGGAACGCGTCCCGTCCCTCGACGGCTTCGTCCGCGGCGTAGGCCAGGCGGGTCGCCTCGCCGGCGAACAGCTGCTGGCCGACCAGGCCGTCGTCGATCAGGTTGAACGAGTACTTGAGCATCCGCTGCGCGGTCGGGGACTTGCCGTTGATCTCGCGCGCCCACTGCAACGCGGTGGCCTCCAGCTCGCGGTGCGGCACGGCGGCGTTCACCGCGCCCATCTCGTGCATCTGCGCGGCGGTGTAGGTCCGGCCCAGGAAGAAGATCTCCCGGGCGAACTTCTGGCCGACCTGCCGCGCCAGGTAGGCCGAGCCGAACCCGCCGTCGAAGGACCCGACGTCGGCGTCGGTCTGCTTGAACCGGGCGTGCTCGGCGCTGGCCAGCGTCAGGTCCGCGACGGCGTGCAGCGAGTGCCCGCCGCCGGCCGCCCAGCCCGGCACGACCGCGATCACGATCTTGGGCATGAACCGGATCAGACGCTGGCACTCCAGGATGTGCAGCCGACCGGCGCGCCCGGCCTGCACGGTGTCCGCGGTGTCGCCGTCGGCGTACTGGTAGCCGGAGCGCCCGCGGATCCGCTGGTCGCCGCCGGAGCAGAACGCCCAGCCGCCGTCGCGCGGGGAGGGGCCGTTGCCGGTGAGCAGCACGCAGCCGA
>JAKDNL010000479.1 GCA_030451825.1 Pseudonocardia sp.
TGGCAGAGCGCCTGCTCACCACCGCCTGACCGAGCCGCCGGAAGGCCAGTCCTGCAGCTCGCTCGCCTTCCTGCCGCGCGCTCGCCTTCCTGCCGCGCGCTCGCCTTCCTGCCGCGCGCTCGCCTCCCTGCCGCGCGCTCGCCGTCGTGACGCGGCCGCGGCCGCGAGCGCGTGACGACGAGCAGCGCGCGTCGCGGCCGCGGCGGGTACCGGTGTGGGTCAGCCCTTGCTGAACCCGGCCTTGCGCAGGGCCTCGGCCATGGCGTCGTTCGCCGGGGCGGAGCGTTTGTCGTCGCGGCGCTGGCCACCACCACCCTGGCCGCCACCACCCTGGCCGCCGCCCCGGTTGCCGCCGCCACCGGAGCCGCCCTTCGCGTCCGGGCTGTTGCCGCCGCCCTTGTTGCCGCCGCCCTTGTTCCCCACGTCCTTGCTGGCGTCCTTGCTGGCGTCCTTGCTGCCGCCGCCCTTCCCGCCACCGGGACGGCCGCGGCCGTCACCGCGCTGCTCGCCGGAGCCCTCGGATCGACCGCCCGGACGACCGACACCGGGCTCGTCCTCCAGGCGCATGGTCAGCGAGATCCGCTTGCGGGCCTCGTCGACCTCGAGGACCTTCACCTTCACCACGTCGCCGGACTTGGCCACCTCGCGCGGTTCGGACACGAACTCGGTCGACATCGCCGACACGTGCACCAGCCCGTCCTGGTGCACCCCGACGTCGACGAACGCGCCGAACGCGGCCACGTTCGTCACCACGCCCTCGAGCAACATCCCCACCCGCAGGTCGGAGATCTTGTGCACGCCCTCGGCGAACGTCGCGGTGCGGAACGCCGGACGCGGGTCACGGCCGGGCTTCTCCATCTCGACCAGGATGTCGCTGACCGTCGGCAGTCCGAACGTGTCGTCGACGTAGTCCTTGGGCTTGATCGCGTGCAGCTTCGCCGCGTTGCCCATCAGCGCCGCGACGTCGACCTTGGCCCGCTCGACCATCTTGCGGACCACCGGGTAGGCCTCCGGGTGCACGCCGGAGACGTCCAGGGGCTCGTCGCCGTCGCGGATCCGCAGGAAGCCCGCGCACTGCTCGAACGCCTTCGGCCCGAGCCGGGGCACGTCGGCCAGCGCGGTGCGGGTGCGGAACGGCCCGTTCGTGTCGCGGTGGTTCACGATCGCCCCGGCCAGCGACTCGCTGATCCCGGACACCCGGCGCAGCAGCGGCGCGGACGCGGAGTTCACGTCCACCCCGACCGCGTTCACACAGTCCTCGACGACCGAGTCCAGCGAGCGCGACAGCGACGACTCCGGCAGGTCGTGCTGGTACTGGCCGACGCCGATCGACTTCGGGTCGATCTTGACGAGCTCGGCCAGCGGGTCCTGCAGCCGGCGCGCGATGGACACGGCGCCGCGCAGCGACACGTCCATCTCCGGCAGCTCGGCCGAGGCGTAGGCCGACGCCGAGTACACCGACGCCCCGGCCTCGGAGACCATCACCTTGGTCAGCTTCAGGCCCGGGTTGTCCTTGATCAGCTCACCGGCGAGGGCGTCGGTCTCCCGCGACGCCGTGCCGTTGCCGATCGCGATCAGCTCGACGCCGTGCTTCGTGGCCAGCGAGGCCAGGGTCTTCAGAGACCCGGCCTTGTCGTTGCGCGGCTCGTGCGGGTAGATCACCGAGGTGTCGAGGACCTTGCCGGTAGCGTCCACGACGGCGACCTTGACGCCGGTGCGCAGGCCCGGGTCCAGGCCCAGCGTCGGGCGGGTACCGGCCGGGGCCGCGAGCAGCAGGTCGCGCAGGTTCGCCGCGAACACGCCGATCGCGCCCTCCTCGGCGGCGGCGCGCAGCCGGACCCGGATGTCGATGCCCAGCGCGGTGAGCATCCGGGTGCGCCACGCCCAGCGGACGACGCCGAGCAGCCACGCGTCGGCGGCGCGGCCCTTCTCGGCGATGCCGTACTCGGCCGCGATCAGGCGCTCATAGGCGGTCGGGGAATCGTCGTCGCCGGCGTCCAGGGTGACGTCGAGCGCCTCCTCGGTCTCGCCGCGGAACACGGCCAGGATCCGGTGGCTCGGCAGCGTGGTGAACTTCTCGGAGAACTCGAAGTAGTCCGAGAACTTCGACGCCGCGGCGTCGTTCTCCTTGCCCTCGCGGACCGTCGTGACCATCCGGCCGTTCGACCACATCCGCTCGCGCAGGCCACCGACCAGGTCGGCGTTCTCCCCGATCCGCTCCACGATGATCGAGCGGGCGCCCTCCAGCGCGGCGCCGGCGTCGGCGACCTCGCCGCTGATACTCGTCCCGCTGTCGCTGCTCTCGGTCGTGACGTACGCGGCGGCCTCGGAGTGCGGGTCCAACGTCGGGTCGGCGAGCAGCGCGTCGGCCAGCGGCTCGAGACCCTGCTCGCGGGCGATCATCGCCTTCGTTCGGCGCTTGGGCTTGTAGGGCAGGTAGATGTCCTCGAGCCGGGCCTTCGACTCGGCGGCCCTGATCCGGGCCTCCAGCGCCTCGTCGAGCTTGCCCTGGGTACGGATCGAGTCCAGCACCGCGGCGCGGCGCTCCTCGAGCTCACGCAGGTAGCGCAGCCGCTCCTCCAGCGTGCGGAGTGCGACGTCGTCCAGTCCGCCGGTGGCCTCCTTGCGGTACCGGGCGACGAACGGGACGGTCGACCCTCCGTCGAGCAGGTCCACCGCGGCCGCGACCTGGTTCGGCCGGGCGCCGATCTCGTCGGCGATGCGCTGGCGGATGGAGCGGTGCTGGACCGTCTGGTCCTGTACCGCTCCGTCCTGTACCGCTCCGTCCTGTACCGCTCCGTCCTGTACCGCTCCGTCCTGTACCGCTCTGTCCTGGGGTGACCCGTTCGGGGCCGACGGGTCACCGTCGGCCGGGGTCGGTGCGGGAGTGTCCGGAAGTGCCGAGCCTGTCACCGGTCAATGGTCGCGAACGCGGCCGCGCGGGCAACCGCCGGGTGGTGGCTGACGGCCGTCAGCAGGTGTGCTCGCGTGTCACCAGGTGACCGGCACCGAGCTCACCCCGCCGGTGAGCTGCTCGGACCGCACCTCCAGCTCGTCCACCCCGACCGCCAGCCGCAGGCCGGGCAGACGGGTGAACAGCGTGCCGAACACCGTGGTCAGCTCCGTGCGGGCGAGGCTGGCGCCGATGCAGAAGCGCGCGCCGTACCCGAACGACAGGTGCCCGTTCGGGCGGCGGGTGGGATCGAAGTCCTCCGGGTCCTCGAACGCGGCGGCATCCCGGTTGGCCGAGATCGAGGACAGGATCACCGCTTCGCCGCGGCAGATCGTGAGCTCGCCGACCTCGACGTCGGTGTGCGCGTATCGGACCAGGCCGAGCCCGCCCGGCGCGGACAGGCGCAGCACCTCCTCCACCGTGGACTGCAGGCGCCCCGACACGTCGGCGACGAAGGCGTCGCGCCGTGCGGTGTCGCCGAGCAGCAGCAGCACACCGATGTCGATCCGGCCCACGGTCGTCTCGTGGCCGGCGAACAGCAGCCCGGCCGCGAGCCGGGTCATCTCCTCGTTGGAGAAGTCCGGGTCGTTGACCTGTGCGGCGGCGAGGTCGGACAGGACGTCCTCGCCCGGGTCACGCAGCTTGGCCTGGGCCAGCTCGCCCATGTAGCGGCCGAACTCGGCCATCGCCTCGTGGGCGTCGTCGCCGGAGTTGAAGGCCGAGACGCGTTCGGAGAGACCGCGGAAGAAGTCGCGGTCGGCGAAGGGCACGCCGAGCAGCTCGCAGATCACCAGCACCGGCAGCGGGAACGCCAGCGTCTCGTGCAGGTCGACGACGCCGTCCGGGGACCCGTCGTGCGCGGCGACGAGGTCGTCGACGCAGCCGTCGACCAGGGTCTGGACGTGATCGCCGAGCAGGCGCATCCGCTTGGCCGAGAACGCCGGGACGAGCAGCTTGCGCATCCGGGTGTGCTCGTCGCGCTCGGTCGCGTAGTCGCCGGTGGGCCCGCCCATCACGGCGGCGTCGGAGATCTTGGAGGCCTCCTCCGGCGCAGGGTGCGAGCGGCCCAGCCGCGGGTCGGCGAACAGCGCGCGGCACTCCTCGTAGCGGGTGACCATCCAGGCCGGGTCACCGGCCGGAGTCCGGACCGGCACGATCGGCGCCTCCCGGCGCAGGACGTCGTAGAGCGGGGCGACCGCAACGACGTCCGGTCGGTCGAACGGAAGCTGTGGTGCGGGCTGCGTGGTGGTCATAGAGATCTCCTCCGACGGGCTGGACGTGATCACCACGGTAGGCGAAACTTGCACACTCTGCAGCAATTACGGCGGAACAGTTTCGTCACACAACGATTGCGACGGCCCGGCGTAGCGTCGGCGGGGCACCGGCCGGACCGGCCGGCATGCGTTGTCGTCAGGGGAGTCGTCAGGGGAAGGGCCGCCGATGCCGCTCGCCGAACCGACCCTGCTCGGCCTGCTCACCACCTGGACGTTCGCCCCGGTCGGCGATGCGCTGATCCTGCTCGGGGTGCTGGCCTACGCATACGGCGTCCGTCGCGTGCACACCGGCGGCGGCGCGTGGCCGGTCACGCGCTCGGCGGCCGGCGCCGGGGCGGTCGTCGGCCTGGTCGTGGCGCTCAACAGCGCGATGGCCGTCTACGGGCACGCGCTGTTCTGGGTACACATGATCCAGCACCTGATACTGATCATGGTGGTGCCCGTGCTGCTGGTCTGGGCGCAACCGATCCGGCTCGCGCACGACGCCGGCGCCGCTCGGGCCGTCGACGCGGCGCTGCGCAACCCGGCCGTCCGGTTCGTCACCCATCCGGTCGTCGCGCTGGCGCTCTACACCGCCGTCCTGGTCCTCACCCACCTCACCGCGTTCCAGGCGCGGATGCCGACGACGCCGTGGATGCACGAGTTCGAGCTCGTGGCCTACCTGATCTCGGGCTACCTGTTCTTCCTCCCGCTGGCGGGCGACGAGCGCGCGCCGTGGGACGTGCCGTACATGCTGCGTCTGGCCGTGCTGGCGGTCGGGATGGGCGCGGACACCCTGGTCGGGATCGCGCTGATGCTGACCGGCCACCCGATCGCCGACTTCTCGACGATGCGCGGGCCATGGGGATTGAACGCGCTCGCCGACCAGCACACCGCGGGCGGGATCATGTGGGCCCTCGGCGACGGCCTGATGATGCTGCTCATGATCGTGGTCGGGGTGCGGTGGGGCCTGGCCCGGCCGGAGCGCCAGACAATGGGCCCCTGGCTCGAGGGTGCTCGCACCCGGGCTCTGCTCGACGACCCCGAGGCCGACACCGATGCCGACACCGACCGGAGCGGGCAGGGCGTGGACGACGACGAGGACGCCCTCGCCCGCTACAACGCCCGCCTCGCCGCCCTGCACGGCCTCGACCGGCCGCGGGATCCGGACCCGCGGCCGCCGGCGTAGGCGCCGGATACCGGATACCGGCGGTACCCCGCCGCCGTGAACACCGACACCGCAGGCCCCGAGCTCGAGGCGGCCGGTGTCCGGTTCGCCTATCTGTTCGGCTCCCGCGCCGTGGGGGGGGGGGGGCCGGGGGGGCGGCCGCCCCGCGCGCCCGGCGGGGGGG
>JAKDNL010000042.1 GCA_030451825.1 Pseudonocardia sp.
CCGCACCACCCGTCGTGGCCCCGCAACCGGCCCGTCCGATGCTCGTCACCGGTGATCACCTCCGCACGCGGGGCGAGAGTAGTGAAGGGCGGCGACCCCGTCCGGGGCGGGCCGCTCGACGCGCGCGGGCCGCCGGTCACCGGTCACTCACCACCACGGCGCACCACCCCGGCTCACCCCCGCGGCTCACCACCGCAGGGGCAACCGGGTGAGCCCGTTGATGAAGTTCGACGTCAGCCGGCGCGGCTCGCCGTCGAGTTCGACGGCGGGCAGCCGGGTCAGGAACTCGGTGAAGAACACCCGCATCTGCAGCCGCGCGAAGTGCGCACCCAGGCACAGGTGCGGGCCCTGCCCGAACGCGAGGTGCTCGTTCGGCGTCCGGTCGATGTCGAAGGCGTCCGGGTCGGCGAACCGGCGTTCGTCGCGGTGCGCGGAGCAGTGATAGACGACGACCTTGTCCCCGGCCGCGATCTCCCGCCCGGCCAGCGTCAGGTCGCGGGCCGCGGTGCGCCGGAACGTCAGGACCGGCGGGTTCCAGCGCAGCATCTCCTCGATCGCCCCGGGCAGCAGCGACGGGTCGGCGCGCAGCCGGGCGTAGGCCCGCGGATGCCGGAGGAGGGCCAGCACGCCGCCGGGCAGCGCGCTGCGCACGGTGTCGTTACCGGCGATCACCAGCAGGAAGAAGAACATCCTCAGCTCGGCCTCGGTGAGGCTCTCGCCGTGAACCTCCGCCCTGACCAGCGCCGTCATCACGTCGTCGGCGGGCTCGCGGCGCTTGGCGGCTGCGAGCTCGTCGGCGTAGCCGAACATGTCTGCCAGCGCCGCCGGCGAGCGCGGGTTGAGCGGGCGGCCGTGCTCGTCGGTCTGCGCCTCGGCGTGCTCCGGGTCCTGGTAGCCGATCACCCGGTTCGTCCAGCGCAGCAGCGCCGCCCGGTCGGCCCCGGGCACGCCGAGCAGGTCGGACAGGTTCTGCAGCGGGAAGTCGTCGGTGACCTGCGAGGTCAGCTCGCACCCGCCGTCGGCCGCGACGGCGTCGAGCAGCCTCCCGGCCCGCGCGGCCACGGCGTCGGCGAACCCCTCCATCCGCCGACGGGTGAAGGCGCCGGTGACGAGCGTGCGCAGCCGGACCTGCTCCGGCGGGTCCATGTTCAGGATCATCCGGCGGATGAACGGCAGGTCCTCGGGTTCCGGGTCGCGGATCTGGGTGGCGCCCAGCGACGACGAGAAGTCCTGCGGACTGCGCAACACGTGCCGGACGTCGTCGTAGCGGGTGACGGCCCAGAAGCCCGGGCCGGCCGGCCAGTCGCCGACCTCGTGCTCGTCCTGCCAGGACACCGGGTCGTCCTCGCGCAGCCGGCGCAGCGACGCGTACGGGATCCCGCGGGCGAAGATCCGCGGGTCGAACACGTTCTCCGCGACCGGCGTCGTCATCCCCGGCTCTCCCGTTCCTCTGGCAGCCGGATGCGCTGCGGGCCCTCGTCGACCATGGACCCCAACGTAGGCGTGCCGCGGAGGACGTGACACCCACCTCAGGCCGTTGCCCGGTCCAACCGGAACACCGCGACGCGGTCCGCGGCCGCCGCGAACTGGTCCGGGTCAGCCCGCTCGACGAGTCCCAACCGGACGAAGAACGCCACCCCGCCGGGCACCTCACGTGGGAAGGCGCGCAGCACCGCACGGCGGGCGCTCGGATCGGTGACCTCCGTGAGCACGACGGCCTCCCGGCGACGGCCACGAGCCAGCTCCCCGTGCCCGGCCGCCCGGACGTTGCGCGCCCAGTCGGCTTCCGGGAGTGCGGCGACCACATACCGGCCGCCGTCGACGGTCAACGGGGACACCGGTGTCGGGCGGGATTCCCCGGAGACGCGTCCGGACACGGTGAGCACCTGGACCGGGCCCACCGCCAGACCGAGCCGGTTCAGCCCGCGCACGAGCCGGTTCACCGACGGCAGCCACCGCGGAAGTGTTCCGGTGGTGTCCATGACGAAATCCTTTCGACGATCGAACTATTGCGCATACCGTAGGATGCTTCGAATGTCGAAGCAAGTGATGTCGACGACCGTGCTCGATGCGGCGGCCTTCGCCGCCGAGGAGTTCGGTCGCGCGGTGGACGCCATCGACGAGGCTGCCGCAGCGGCGTTCGACGTGAACCGCACCGACCTGCGCCTGATCGGCGAGGTCGTCCGACGGCAGCCTCAGACCGCGGGTGCACTGGCGACCGCGGCAGGGCTGAGTCCGGCCGCGACGACCACCGCGATCCAGCGGCTCGTCCGGGCCGGGTGGGCCACCCGGGAGGTCGACGGCACCGACCGGCGTCGCGCCGTCGTCACGCCGACACCAGCGGCGCACGACCTGATCGAGCGGATCTACGGTCCGGTCGAGGAGGCGGGCCGTCGCGAGTTGGCCCGCTGGTCCACCGCCGAGATCACCCTGATCACCGAGTTCCTGCGGCATGGCCGGGACATGCAGCTCAACGAGGCCAGACGGATCCGCGACCTCGGCCCGCACCGGGGGGCATGATCGCAGGTTCGGCGAGGCGACCGCCGTACCCGACCCACCACTCCGGAGGCGTGCCGCGGATCACCGGAATCTGATTTGCGCGGCGCAACGTTGCGGCGCATGCTTTCGTCCGGCAACTACTTGCGTGATACATGCACTACACCAGTTCCATCGTCCCCGAGGAGGCTCGGTGAGCGTCGCCGAGACCACCGGTGTGCCGCCCCCAGCGACCGACGGCGTGACCCAGGTCGACCTGGACCTCGCCGACACCGTCGTCCGCGAGCTGTTCATGCTGACCCGGCAGGTCAAGCGCTCGACCGAGCGCCACCGCCCGGACCTGATCGTCGATATGGCCGGCTATCACGTGCTGGCCTACCTCAACGTCGAGGGCCCGCAGCGGGCCGGCGAGATGGCGGCCGCGTTCCACGCCGACCCGTCCACGATCAGCCGGCAGGTGTCCGCGCTGGTCAAGTCCGGCCTCGTGGAGCGGCGCCCGGACCCCGGTGACGGGCGGGCCAGCCTGCTCGCGGCCACCGAGGAGGGCGTGCGGGTCATCGAGGCCGAACGCCACCGCCGGGCCCTGGCGATCGCGTCCGTGCTCAGCGGCTGGTCGCCGACCGACCGCGACGCCCTCACCGAGCTGCTCGCCCGCTTCCTCGACGACTACCAGGCATTCGAAAACCAGGGAGAGTCCTGATGTCCACCGCTGCTGCCCCGACAGCGGCCCCCGCGCCGGCCCCCGGGGTCGACGGGGAGCTCAGTCACAGGCAGGTTCTGACCATTCTCGGCGGGCTCATGCTCGGTATGTTCCTCGCCGCGCTGGACCAGACGATCGTCTCCACCGCAGTCCGCACGATCGCCGACGACCTGCAGGGCCTCAGCCTCCAGGCCTGGGCGACGACCGCGTTCCTGATCACCAGCACGATCACCACCCCGCTCTACGGCAAGCTCTCCGACATCTACGGCCGCAAGCCGCTGTTCCTGACCGCGATCACGATCTTCCTTGTCGGCTCGGTCCTGTGCACCCTGGCCTGGTCGATGTACTCGCTGGCCGCGTTCCGCGCGGTGCAGGGTCTCGGCGCCGGCGGCCTGATGTCGCTGGCCCTGACGATCCTCGGCGACATCGTCCCGCCGCGTGAGCGGGCCCGGTACCAGGGCTACTTCCTGGCCGTGTTCGGCACGTCGAGCGTGATCGGGCCGGTCGTCGGCGGCCTGCTCTCCGGTGTCGACTCGATCGCCGGGATCTCCGGCTGGCGCTGGGTCTTCCTGGTCAACGTGCCGATCGGCCTGATCGCACTGGTCGTGGTGACCAGGGTGCTCAATATCCCGCACGTGAAGCGGCCGCGCCGGATCGACTGGCCGGGCGCGGTCGCGCTGACCATCGGCCTGGTGCCGCTGCTGATCGTCGCCGAGCAGGGGCGCGCTTGGGGCTGGGGCTCTGTCGCGGCCGTGGTCTGCTACGCGATCGGTGCCGTCGGCATCGGGCTGTTCGTGCTGGCCGAGCGCGCCTACGGCGACGACGCGCTGCTGCCCCTGCGGCTGTTCCGCACCGGGATCTTCTCGATGGGCGCCATCATCAACACCCTGATCGGCATGGCGATGTTCGGCGGCATCGCGCTGCTGCCGCAGTTCCTGCAGATCGTGCACGGGGCCAGCCCGATCAAGGCCGGTTTCATGATGCTCCCCATGGTCGGCGGCATCATGGTCTCCTCGATCGTCTCCGGTCAGCTGACTTCGAGGACCGGCCGGTACAAGATCTTCCCGGTGATCGGGACCGGGTTCATCACGATCGCGATGGTCCTGCTGTGGCAGCTGGTCACACCGGCTGTCCCGATCTGGGAGCTCGACCTGATGATGGCCCTGCTCGGCCTCGGACTGGGTCTGTGCATGCAGACCCTGGTGCTGGCCGTGCAGAACGCCGTCCCGGCCCGGGACATGGGCGTCGCGACGTCGTCGGTGACGTTCTTCCGGCAGATGGGCGGCACGCTCGGCACGGCGATCTTCCTGTCGGTGGTGTTCTCCACCGTCGGGGACCGGATCGGCGAGCAGATCCGCGCAGCCGTCGGCACACCGGCGTTCCAGTCGGCGATGGCCGACCCGGCCGTGACCGGCAACCCGGCCAACGCCCCGGTGCTGGCCGGCCTGCAGGACGGCCAGGGCGGGGAGCTGGGCTCCAGCGTGCTCACCGACTCGTCGTTCCTGCAGCAGATCGACGCGCGGCTGGCCCAGCCGTTCCTGGCCGGGTTCACGGAGTCGATGACGCTGGCCTTCCTGATCGCCGCCTGCGTGATCGTCGTGGCATTCGTGCTGGTGCTGTTCATCAGGGAGGTACCGCTGCGCACGATGTCCGGCACCCAGGCCGCGCTGGCCGAGGAGGCCGCGCGGAAGAAGGCCGAAGAAGGCGGCGATGCCACCGAGGAGATCACCGCCGAGCGCATCGACCCGGACATGGGCCCGATGGGTGCGGCCGGCGCCGCGGCAGGCGGGGTCGGCGCGGTCGGGGCCGGCATGGCCGGAGCGGCAGCCGGGCACCAGGGACCCGGCGGGCAGGGAACCAACGGGGGCGGCCCCGACGGTCAGCGGACCGTCGCCGAGCTCGCCCACGAACGCGCCGTCCTGGCCGGGAGCAACGGGCACTCCGCGAACGGCAGCGGCGCGGTTCCGGCCGTGCTGTCCGCGCGGTCCGACGGCGACGGGCCGGCGGTGACCGGGATCGTGCACCGGGCGGACGGGACCGGCCTGGCCGGTGCCGTCGTGACCGTCACGCACCTGTCCGGGCACCAGCAGGGCCGCACCACCACCGACGAGCACGGCAACTACCGGATCACGCTCCCGGCAGGCGGCAGCTACCTCGTCGTCGCCATGTCCGGGGCGCTGCCGCCGTCCGCGTCGACGGTCACCGTCCACGACGGCCCGGTCCGGCACGACGCGATGCTGGCCGGCAGCAGCGGGGTGCGCGGCACGGTGCTCGACGCCGCCGGTCACGGGGTCGGCGGGGCGTCGGTCTCGCTGATCGACGCCCAGGGCGACGTGCTCGCCGCCGGCCGCTCCGACGCGTCCGGGACGTTCGCCCTGACCGGGGTGCCGGAGGGCCGGTACACGCTGACCGGTGCCGGAGAGTCGTTCGACCCGGTCGCGGTCGGGGTGGACGTCCCCGGTGCCGGCACGGTCGAATGCCTGCTGCGGCTCCCGCAGCGGGCCCGGCTCACCGGGAGGGTCAGCGCTGCCCCCGACGGCGCCCCGGTGCCGCTGGCCCTGGCCACTTTGCTCGACGGCGACGGGACGGTCGTCGGGTCGACGGTCTCCGGACCGGACGGGACGTTCACGTTCGACAACCTGCCGGCCGGCACCTACACGCTGGCCACCAGCGGGTACGCGCCGGTCGCCACCGTGGTCGCACTCGAGCCGGGCCGGGTGATGCACTCCGACGTGGAGTTCCCGCACCCGCTCGGCGAGGCGACCGAGGACCGGCGCAACGGGTCATCCGGTCAGCACCGGATCGACGCGGGGGCGCCCGACGCCACCTAAATGACCGGCATGACTCCTCGACGGCCGTACGGCGCGCACCGCGTGTCGTACGGCCGCCGTCGTGTGTGAGCGTGACACCGGGGCTTCCGCAACGACCGTGGGCCGCGCTGACGTCACGCTCACCCGTGATCGCTGCAGCGAGCATGTCAGGCCGGGCAGCGGCGTCGCCGGATGCGCTCGCCGGACCCGACCCCGGGCCAGGGCGGAGCCGGGGTCAGTCAGAACAGGTCGAGCGTCGGGGGCAGCACGCCCTCCAGGGCCAGCAGCCATTCCTTGGTCGCCCGGCCGCCGCCGAACCCGCCCAGCCCGTCCGAGGCCAGTACCCGGTGACACGGCACGACGACCGGGATCGGGTTCGAGCCCATGATCGCGCCGACGCCGCGGGCCGCGGTGTAGCCGTGCCCGGGATAGGCGCCGGACAGGGTCGCCAGCTCGGCGTAGCCCACGGTCCGCCCGTAACCGACCTGCGTGTGCAGCGCCTGCAGGACGGTTTGCTGGGTGCCCGCGGTGAGCCGCCAGTCGATCGGGACGGTGAACTCGCGGCGCTGCCCGTCCAGGTACTCGGCGACCTGCGTGGCCACGTCGGCGACACCGTCACCGTCCCGCACGGCGTCGGTGTCCAGACGTTCCGCGGTGTGCGCGACGGCCTCCGGATCGTCCCCGAACGCCACCCGCACCAGCCCGGCGTCGGTGGCCGCGAGGGTGAGTGCCCGCATCGGTGACAACGCGGGCAGCACGGTCCAGGACAGGCTCACGTGGTCATCGTGCTCCTCCCCGTCGGTCACGGGGCTCGACGCGGCCGAGAGACGCACCATGACCCCTGTGCCGGCCGATCGAGGCGATGACGCGTCACTCGGCCGGACGCACCACGGTCACGAACCGCGAGTGACGCGCTATCGCCGCGACAAGCCTGATCCGCCGCCACTGCGCGTCACTCGCCCAGCTGATCCTGGCACGTGGCCTGCGGAGCTGCGCATGAACACGGTTCCGGTACGCGTATCCCGGCCAGCGATAATCGCAGGTGTTCCTGCCACGGGTGCGCCTGGTCGCCGGCGTAGGAGATCACCGCGGACATCGCCCAGATCAGGGCGACCAGCCGTTCCGGGCCGAAGTCCGCACGGACCGCTCCGGCGGCCCTGGCCCGTTCCAGCACCGAGATCGGGAGCGGGGCCCGCCCGCACTCGGCGTCGATGTCGACCGTGCCGGGAGGGTGGCGTGCGATCGACTCGTTGAGCCCACCGTCGGCGGCCTGCATCTCGCACAGCCCGTACAGGAACGCGTCGAAGGCCCGGCCGGGGTCGGGGTCGGCCAGCGCGCGTTCGGCCAGCCGGTCCAGCCCGGCCAGGCGCTCCGGGAACACCGCCTCGCACAGCGCGTCCCGGTTCGGGAAGTGGTTGTAGAGGGTCCCGATGCTCACCCCGGCCTGCCGTGCGACCTCCTCCAGCGGGACGTCGAGCCCGCGCCGCCCGAACAGCTCGGCCGCCGCAGCCGCCAGCCGATCCCGGTTACGGGCGGCGTCGGCGCGCAGGGCTCGGGGCACCGGGCCATCCTATCAAGTCGAGGGTCGCCTCACCTTACGCTATAACTTGAGAATGACCTCAACTTGTGACGCTCCGGTTCTCCTGGTACTCGGCGCGGGCCCGGGCCTCGGCATGTCGATCGCGCACCGCTTCGGTCGCGCCGGGCACCGGGTCGCGCTCGTGTCGCGCGGCCCCGACCGGCACCAGGGCTACCTCGCCGAGCTGGCCGCGGATGGCATCTCGGCGATCGCCGTCGCCGCGGACGCCACCGACCCCGAGCAGCTGCGCGCCGCCGTCGACGACGTGCGCGCGCAGCTGGGACGGGTGGACGTCGCCTACGTCGGGCTCGGCGGCTTGGACGGACCGCACCCATCCGACATCCGGGGCATCACCAGCTCCGACCTGACCGAAGCCATGCAGCTACTGCACGCCACCGTGCACGCCGTGTCACTGGTGCTGCCGGAGATGCGCGCCCGCGGGGCCGGCGGGCTACTGTTCGCGGGCGGGCTCAGCGCCGTGGTGCCGATGCCGATGCTCGGTGCGCTCGCGCCGACCTCGGCCGCGCTGCGCACCTACGCGCTCACGTTGCACGAGGCCCTGCGCGAGGAGGGGGTGTACGCCGGAACCCTGACCATCGGTGGCGCCGTCGAGCGCGGCGACATCCACCAGCACGTGCTCACCCACCCGGAGACGTTCGGCGACATCGGCGAGCACACCCTGGACCCGGACGAGATCGCCGATCAGGCCTGGCGCATGTTCTCCGACCGGGAGTCCCCCGAGCACGTGTTCGACGTCCTGGCCCCGGCTTGACCCGCCACCGGTCGACCTGGGGACGGCGTCGGCCCGATGCGGCCCGCCCATAATCGATCTCTGTGGTCCGATCCGGGCCACGTGTGGCCCGGACATGCACACACAGATCGATCATTGGTGCGGTCGGGCTCGATCAGGAGCCGGCGACGACCCCGTTGCGCAGGGCGTCGAACAGCGCATCGTGACGCACCCGATGGTCGTCCACCACGGGCACCGGGCCGCCCACCCCTCGATCAGCGCTTCCGGACGGAGCGCTGCGAAACCTCGCACCTGCGGGCCCCGTAGCGGCGATCATGCTCCCGCGGCGGCGAGGTCAGTCCGCGCGGACGCCGGTCCCGATCGGGCAGGCCACGCCGGTGCCGCCGATTCCGCAGTAGCCGTCCGGCACCTTGGCCAGGTACTGCTGGTGATAGTCCTCGGCGTAGTAGAACTGGGTCAGCGGGGCGATCTCGGTCGCGATCTCGTCGCGGCCGGCCTCACGCAACGCCTCGCCGTAGACCGTGGCGCTGGCCCCGGCCTGCTCGCCCTGGCTCTCGTCCACTGTGTACACCGCGGACCGGTACTGGGTGCCCACGTCGTTGCCCTGGCGCATCGCCTGGGTCGGGTCGTGGCCCTCCCAGAACACCCTGAGCAGCTGCTCGTAGCTGACCGCCGACGGGTCGAACACCACGAGGACGACCTCGGTGTGCCCGGTCATCCCGGTGCAGGTCTCCTCGTAGGTCGGGTTGTCGGTGTAGCCACCCGCGTAGCCGACCGCGGTGGAGTACACCCCGGGCGTCTGCCAGAACAGGCGCTCCGCACCCCAGAAGCACCCCATACCGAACACCGCCGTGGCCAGGCCGGGCGGGAACGGCGGGACCAGCCGGTTGCCGTTGACGAAATGCGTCTCGGGGACCGGCATCGGAGCGTCCCGCCCCGGGAGGGCATCCTCGGCCGCCACCATCTGCGTCTTGTCGCGACCAAAGCCGAACACCATGAACTCCACGGTACGCGCCCGGATCCCCGGTCACGACCGGCGGCAGACCCGCCCCCCGGCTATACGGCGCCGCCGGTGACCCGTGCCCAGCCGAGTGTGTCGGTGTACTGCTGCCAGTGCACCAGCCGACCGTCCCGGAAGTCCCAGACGTGGCACATCTGGATGTCGAAGTCCGTCCCGGTCGCGGTCCGACGGCCGGTGTAGCGACCCTCCACGAGCACGGTGTCACCGGCCCCGACGACCCGGTGCAGGACGAGCTGGAAGCTCTCGGTGGCCTGGGCAAGCGGGGCGAACACGCCCTCGACGACCGCCCCCGGCCCGCGCAGCGCAGCACCGGTCCAGTAGGGCGAGCTCTCCGCCGGGAGCCACTCCACGTTCTCGTCGAAGACCTCCAGAAAGGCCTCGACGTCACCCCGGCCGAAGGCCTCGTAGGCCTGCTCGACCAACGCCACGTTGTCCGCCATCACGTACCTCCTCGTCCGCAGAGCGGTATCCGCAACAGGAGACCAGCCGCCCCCTGTGCGGGAATCGCCAGAACTGGGGATACGTCCGCGGGCTACAGCGCGATCGCCGCACCGACCCCGCTGCGCGGGTCGACGGCCGCACGCAGCGCCGGCCCGCCGCCGCGCCCGACCGCGCACATCCGGCCCAGCGACCACCGACCCGCGTCGTCGACGGCGTGCCCGCGCCGGGTCAGCTCGGCCAGCGTCTCCGCACCCAGCCGGGACTCCACGACCAGCCCGTGCGGCTCCCAGCCGCGGGGCGCGAACGATGCCGGGAACGCGGTGGAGTGCCAGGTCGGGGCGTCGATCGCGGCCTGCAGGTCCAGTCCGGCCCTGGTGTGGGCGAGCAGGAAGCACAGCTGCCACTGGTCCTGCTGGTCGCCGCCCGGGGTGCCGAACGCGATCCGCGGCTCGCCGTCGAGCAGGCCCAGCGACGGGCTCAGCGTGGTGCGCGGACGGCGTCCGGGTGCCAGCGAGCTGGGCAGCCCCTCGTCGAGCCAGAACATCTGCGCGCGGGTGCCGAGGCAGAAGCCGAGCTCGGGGATCGTCGGCGAGGACTGCAGCCACCCGCCGGACGGCGTCACCGAGATCATGTTCCCGGCCGCGTCGACGACGTCGACGTGCACCGTGTCGCCGCGCGCCACCCCGTGCCGGCTCACCGTGGGTTCGCCCCCGCCCGGGCCCTCGGTCCCGGTGCCGCGACCGGCCCCGGGGGCGGCCGCGTAGGGCCCGATCCGCGGTTCCCGACCACCGGGTGCGCCGGGCCGCAGCGTGCCGTCGGACGTGACGCCGATCAGCGCCCGCCGGGCGTCGGTGTAGGCGTCCGAGAGCAGGTCCCCCATGGGGACACCGAGAGGAGCGCCAGCGGAACGAGCACCGGCACCGGCACCGGCACCGGCACCGGCACCGGCACTGTCGCCGTACCAGGCCTCGCGGTCGGCGAACGCCAGCTTGGCCGCCTCCGCCGCGACGTGCACCGTGTCCGCGGACGCGACACCGTCCGACCCGAAGTCCAGGTCGATGCCGTCGAGCAGGCGCAGCTGCTGGGCCAGCACCGGGCCTTGCGACCACGGCCCGCACTTGGCCACCGACCAGCCGCCGCCGGCCGGGGCGACGAGCGCGTCCTCGTAGGTCGCCGACCACCCGGCGAGGTCGTCGGCGACGAGCAGGCCGGCGTGGTCGCGGCCGGTCTCGTCGCGCACCGGGACGCGGGAGAACCGCTCGATCTCCTCGGCGACGAACCCCCGGTACCAGGCGTCGCGGGCGGCGTCGATCCGCGCCTCGCGGCTCGGTCCGCGCGCGGCGTCGAGCAGGCGACGCCAGGTCGCTGCCAGGGCGGGCAGCCGGATCGTCTCGCCGGGCTCCGGGGCCCGCCCGCCGGGCAGCCACTGCGCCGCCGACGACGGCCAGTGCGCGCGGAAGTGCTCGGCCACCGTCGCGATCGTCTCCGGGATCCGCGGGACCAGCGGGATGCCCGAGGCGGCGTAGCCCAGGGCCGGCTCCAGCACGTCGGCCAGCTCCCAGGTGCCGTGGTCGCGCAGCAGGGTCAGCCAGCCGTCCCATGCGCCGGGGACGGTCGCGGCGAGCAGGCCGGTACCGGGCACGATCTCGCAGCCCTCGCCGCGCAGCGTCGGAATCGTCGCGGCGGCCGGGGCGCCGCCCTGCGCGCAGAGCACGCGCGGGATCGGGTCGGACGCGGTGACGAACACCGCGGGCATCTCCCCGCCCGGACCGCACAGGTGCGGTTCGGCGACCTGCAGCACGAACCCGCACGCCACCGCGGCATCGAATGCGTTGCCGCCGCGGGACAGCACGGACGCGGCCGCCGCCGTGCCGAGGTGATGGGTGCTGCTGACGGCCCCCGAGGGGCCCAGACGTTCGTATCCGCGCGGTGCCACCCCGGCAGCCTCACACCGTCGTCCGCCCGATCACAGGGCGACCGGGACTCCGCCTCCCTCGCCGCATCGGCCGCGCGGTTCAGCCGGCGGTGAACACCGGCCCGGCCCGGCTCGACGATCACTACCGTCCGGACTCATGACGGTCACGACGCGCACGGTCGAGTACCTGGCCGACGGCCTGACGATGGTCGGACACCTCGCACTACCGGCCGGTGTCGACCGCCGGCCCGCGGTCCTGGTCGGGCCCGAGGGGACGGGAGTCGACGACGTCCACCACCACCGGGCCGAGGCCCTCGCCGAGCTGGGGTACGTGGCGCTGGCCTTCGACATCCACGGCGGGCGATGGTTCACCGACCCCGAGGAGATGCTGGCGCGCTGCATGCCGCTGCTCGCCGACCCCGACCGGATGCGGGGCATCGGCCACGCGGCGCTCGACGTGCTGCGCACCGAACCGCGGACCGACCCCGACCGGATCGCCGCCCTCGGCTACGGCACCGGGGGCGCGATCGCGTTGGAACTCGGGCGCGACGGCGTCGAGCTGCGCGCGATCGGGACGGTCAACGCGCTGACCACGGGCCGGCCGGGCGAGGCGGCGCGCATCCGCTGTCCGGTGTGGGCCGGGGTCGGGTCGGAGGACCCGATCATGCCGGCCGCGCAGCGGGACGCGTTCGCCACCGAGATGCAGGCCGCGGGCGTCGACTGGCGGATCGAGGTCTACGGCGGCGCCCTGCACGCCTTCCACCACCCGATGACGCGGACCGACCAGACCCTGCTCCCCGGCGTCGGCCACCACCCGCGGCACGCGCAGCGGGCCTGGCGCGACGTTCTCGACCTACTCGCCGAGTGCCTGCCCGTCTCGGAGTGAGGTCGAGACAGCGGCGGTCAACGGACCCTTGCCGCCGATCACGCGGCGTCGGCGACGGGGTGGATCCTGCGGATCTCCTCGTCTCCGGGCCACGGCACGCCGAGGTCGGCGTAGACGGCCCGGTAGTGCTCCAGCGACGGCGCGCCGTGACGGTCGACCATCCGGGCAACGACCGTTTCGGCCCGGGCGTCGGCGTCATCGACCCCGGGGTGGGAGCCGTGCGCGCGGTGGTCCTGCTGGGCCACGGCGCTGATGATACCGCGGCCAAGCGCCGTGTCCCGCGGCCCTTCGGCCAACCCGGTGACATCCCCACGCACCTCCTGAGGGACCGGGAATCGGCCTGCTACCTCGCGTCCTCCCCGAGGTCGCGTAACCGTCGCTCGAGGAACTGTCGCTCGGCCGCGTTGGTGGCGAGCTCGTGTGCGCGCCGGTAGGCGGTCATCGCCTCGGCCCGGCGACCGAGCCGGCGGAGCAGGTCGGCACGGGTGGCGTGCAGGAGCCGGTACCGGTCGAGGCCCTCGATCACGTCCACGGCGTCCAGGCCCGCGCCCGGACCCCGCACCATGGCGACGGCGACCGCCCGGTTCAGCCGAACGACCGGTGAGGGTTCGTGGCGCAGCAGCTCGTCATAGAGCGCGACGATCTGCGACCAGTCGGTGTCGCGCGGGTCGGACGTCTCGGCATGCACGGCGGCGATGGCCGCCTGTAGCTGGTAGCGACCGGGGCGGCCCCGCCGCAGTGCCCTGACCACCAGGGCCAGGCCCTCCTCGATCCGGGCGCGATCCCAGAGGGCGCGGTCCTGTTCGGCGAGCAGTACGAGCTCGCCGTCGGGGCCGGTGCGGGCGGCGCGCCGGGAGTCCTGCAGCAGCATCAGCGCGACCAGGCCCAGCGGCTCGGCCTCGTCCGGCATCAGCAGGGCGAGGAGCGTGCCCAGCCGGATCGCCTCGACGCACAGCTCGGGTCGGGTGAGCCCGTCGCCGGTGGTGGACAGGTAGCCCTCGGTGAAGATCAGGTGGACGGCGGCCAGGACGGTGCCGAGCCGGTCGGGCAGCGCGGCGTCGTCCGGCACCGCGAACCGGATCCCGGCATCGCGGATCTTGCGTTTCGCCCGGACCAGGCGCTGCGCCATCGTGGTCTCCGGGACCAGGAATGCGCGGGCGATCTGCGCGGCGCTCATCCCGGCGACCGCCTGCAGGGTCAGCGCGATCCGCGCCTCCGGGGCGAGCGCGGGATGGCAGCACGTGAACAGCAGGCTCAACCGGTCGTCGCCGACGCGGGCCAACGCCTCGCGGGGCTCGTCCGGCACGGGCTCCTCCCGGTCGAGCAGCGCGTGCTTGGCCTCGCCGACCCGCGCGCGGCGCAGCCGGTCGAGTGCGGTGCGGCGGGCCACCGTGACCAGCCATGCCACCGGATCGCGGGGGACGCCGTCGGTATCCCAGCGGTGCAGCGCGGTCGCGACGGCCTCGGACAGCGCGTCCTCGGCGAGTTCGAGATCACCCAGGCCGCGGACCAGGGCGGCGAGCACCCGCACCCGGTCCGCGCGGAACACCCGGTCCAGGACGGCGGCCGCCGACTCGTGCACCCGCCGCTACCCGGCGGAGCGCTCGTAGATCGGGCGCACCTCGATCGCCCCCTCGGCGGCCATCGGGCATTGCGCCGCGTAGGCCAGCGCCTCGTCGAGGCCGGGGCAGTCGAGGACGAAGTACCCGCCGAGCTGCTCGGCGGTCTCGGCAAAGGGCCCGTCGGTGATCAGCGCCTCGCCCTCGCGCACCCGCACCGTCGTCGCGGTCTCGACGGTGTGCAGCGGGTCTGCCGCCACGAACACCCCGTCGGCCCGCAAACCCGCGGTGAAGGCCTCCACCGCGGCAATCTTGTCCACCTGCGCGTAGGTACCCGGCTCCGGCCGCTCGCACCCGTAGATCAGCAACATGTAGCGCACCCGAACCCCCTTCGACACGGTGCAACCGACGGTAGCCCGCACCCCCGGGGAAGACGTCGGGAATCGACACGACCGTCGTGTCGATTCCGGGCCGCGCCGTTCGTCCTCGGTAGGTAAGAGCCCATCGAACAGGGAGTACCGCATGCCCATCCTCGACGACTACCTCGGCGCGGGAGACGGGTTCGACCGCATCGTCACGTCACTGCGCCCCGATCAGTGGGACGACCCGTCCGCCTGCACCGAGTGGACCGCGCGCGATGTGCTGGGCCATGTCGTGTGGGGACAGGAGATGGTCGCCCACCTGGCCCCCGGCCTGACCCACGACTCGCAGGCCGGGGCGCCCGGGGCGCCACACCCCGGGCAACTGATCATCGACAGCCCGGTCGAGCGGTGGCGGTCGGCCCGCGCGAGCGCCACCGCGACGCTGACCCCGGATGCGCTCGACCGGATCGTCACGCTGCGCGCGTTCGGGCAGGTGCCGCTCGCGACGTTCCTGCAGGCACTCACCGTCGACTTCCTGGCCCACGCGTGGGACATCGGCCATCCGGCCGGCCTCGATGTCCGGCTCGACCCGGCGCTCGTCGACCGGGCCCTGGTCTGGTCCCGGCAGCACGATCTCCGGGCACCGGGCGGGCTCGGTCCGGAACAGCCGGCACCGGCCGGTGCCGACGAGCAGACCCGGCTGCTGGCCTTCCTCGGCCGCCGGCCCGTCCCGGTCTCGACACACGGGTAGGCACACGGGTAGGGCGCTACAGCTCGGACACCAGTGGCACCTCGCGCACCCGGTCCGAGGACATCCACTCGCGCAGCGCGTGCGTCGCGGCGACGTCGTCGGCGTTGTAGGCCAGCAGCCGCTCGCGCTGGGACTCCTCCGGCTCGGCGCCGTCCATCCCGACGGCATCGCGGTACCAGCGCATCGAGTTCTCGCCGCCGGCCTCCGGGTCCCGCCAGGCGAACCCGGCCGCCGGGGCGATCTTCTTGAGCCCCTTGCCGTGGGTGCACAGGAACCAGCGCGACACGACGGTGAACAGGTCGATCCAGCCCGGGTCGTCGATGAACGCCTGCACCTCGGCTGCCGACGGCATGCCCGGCGCCCCGGCGAAGCGGGCCGCCGAGCCCAGCATCCAGCGGTTCTCGGCCTGCTCGTTGTAGCAGTAGGCGGCGAACGTCCGGCCGCTCGAGCGCGCCGCGTCCCGCACGCCGGTCAGCCATGCCCAGAACTCGCCGAACGAGCGCCCCTCGTCCTCGGTCGGCAGCGGGTCCCAGGTGGCGAACGCGCGGTAGCCGGGCTCCGCGTCGCCGTCGCGGCGGCCGCCCGGGTGCGTCAGCAGCGCGCCCCACAGGTAGGCCCCGGCCTCGCCGAAGCTCTCCATGTCCACGTCCACCTCGACGTCCGCGCGTGGCACCGGCACCGACTCCGACCGGCGCACGACGCTGCGTCCCTGACGCCGTGCCCGGGCCAGCGCGACCAGGTCCGCGAACGGCGGGCCGGGCAGCGGCACCGGCAGCTCGGGCGGCACCGGGCCGGCCGGGTCCAGCTCGGCCAGCGCCGCCACCGTGCCGACGCCCGCCGTGCGCAGCAGCCGTCCGGTCTCCCCGTGCGCCACGATGCTGACGTCGTCGATCGAGACCCGCTCGGCCTCGCAGGTGGGCCACCAGGGGCAGCGCCGGCACTCCGTGATCCGGGACGGCTGCGCCAGCGCCGGTCGCCCGGCCGCGGCCGCCTCGGCGACCGCGCGCCGGTCGGCGAACCGCACGTCGTACTCGGCCATCGTGCCGCGCCCGCCGGGCCAGTGACCGGCCGCGAGGTCGTGCCAGACGACGACGTCGGCGTCCATCCCGATCACGCCCCCGACCGGCCCGCGGCCGGCCGGCGCCCAACCCGCGGCCTCGAGCATCCGGGTGAGCTGGGCCAGCGCGAGCAGGTCACGCGGCGAGGAACGGACCTTGCGATCCGGGTCGCTGCGGGCCCGCTGCGGATACGGGTCGGTGACCGCTGTGGTGCGCGCGCCCCCACCCGGGTCGGTGATCCGGCGGCGGACCACCAGCAGCGGGACGTAGCCGCCACCTGGCAGCCGGACCAGCAGGTCCGCACGGCTGCGCCGGCCGGCCTCGAGATCCAGCGGCAGCACCGCGTCCCAGATCAGCGGGGCGCCCTCGGCGACCAGCTCGGCCGTGCGGGCGGCGCGGGCGGCGGACGGGCCCTGCACCTCGACCGGGCGCCAGGACGGGCCGGTGGCCGCGGCGAGCGCGGCACCGATCCGCTCCCGGTGCTCGGACGCGTCCGCCCGCCGTTGCTCGAGCGCCGGATCGGGCAGGGCACGGGCCGCCCCGGCCGCCGACGGGTCGTGGTCCAGGTGGACCCGGCGGCGGCACCGGGTCAGCGCCGCGGCGTCGAGCAGGACGCCGGCGCGGCCGACGCCGTCGCCGACGCTGCTGGTCCCGATCATGGTGCTCACAGGTCACGAGGGTAGAGAACGCCCCCGACAGTATGGATGGGCAGCTCCGCTTCGCTGCGTGCTCGGTGCGGCGCCTGCGCCTGCGGTGGCGGGAGCCCTAAGCTGCGGCGATCATCGTGGTACGCCGATTGCGGAAGGACTTGACATGGGACTGCTGCGCAGGAAGCCGAGCGCGGGTGAGCGTGCCGCCGAGGCGACCCGGGAGGCGGCGGTCACCGCTTCCGACCACGTTCAGGAGGCCGTCGGCACCGCCGCCGTGCTGGTGCGCGACGCCGCCGACACGACCCGCGATCGCGCCGATGCGGCCGCCGGGAAGCTGAGCAAGAAGGCCGACAAGGCACACGCGCGGGCCGAGGCAGCGGGCAAGCGCGCGGACAAGGCCACCCGCAAGGCCGGCAAGCGTGCGGCGACCGCGAGCAAGCGGGCGCGCAAGGCCGCCGGCAACACGGTCACACGGGGAGGGGAAACGGTGGACCACGCGAGCCTCAAGGCCGACCGCAAGATCGCGAAGATGCAGACGAAGGCCGAGACCGGCGCACGCAAGGCCGAGGCCAAGGCGCAGAACTCCGCGACGAAAGCCCAGCTCAAGAGCGAGCAGAACCAGCTCAAGGAGGCCGAGCGCGAGCGCCAGGCCAAGGAGTGGAACGCGGCCAGGGCCAAGCGCTACATCGCTCTCGGCAAGGTCGTCGCCCCGGTCCTGGCCCCGTACGCGATGGCCGCGGCGGGCACATTGCGCCACCGCTGGGACGACCACCGCTCGCGGCGGCTCGGGGTGTCCCCGGACGAGCTCGGCGGCTACAGCGGACGCGGCGGGCAGCTGCACGCCCGGATCTCGCGGGTCGCCCGCTCGCTCGACGAGCTCGAGTCCGACGGCACGACCCAGCGCAACGCCGACGCGGGGCGCTTCGTGTCCACCAACCGCCCGCGCCTGCACGACTTCGCCGCCGCCGTGCGCGCCGCCGAGCAGATGCCGACGCATCGTCGCAAGACCGCCTACCGGGCCGTGTCGAACGACCTGGACCGGATCGAGGTCGAGCTGCTCACGTTCCTCGGCGTCCGAGCCTGACCGCGGCCGTGCGCGGATATCGCTGTCCTGGCCGCGATTTCCGCGCACGTCCCCGCTCCAACCGGAGTGGTCAGCCCTGCCGGTAGGCCTCCAACAGCCGCAGCCACACCTCGCTGATCGTCGGGAACACGGGCACCGCGTGCCACAGCCGCGACAGCGGCACCTCGCCGACCACGGCGATCGTCGCGGCGTGCACCATCTCCGCGACGTCCTGGCCGACGAACGTCAGCCCGAGGACGGTCTCCCGCTCGGTGTCGACCACCATCACCGCGCGCCCCGCGTAGTCGTCGGCCTGCAGCGACGATCCGGCGACCGCGATGTCGATCTCCACCGCGCGCGCCGGGATACCCCGGGCGTGCGCCTGCGCCACGGTCAGACCGACGGCCGCGACCTGCGGGTCGGTGAACACGACCTGCGGCACCGACCGGTGGTCGGCGGTCGCCGCGTGCTCGCCCCACGGCCCGGTCGCCGGAGTGCTCCCGGCCGCGCGGGCGACGATCGCGTTGGCCGCGATCCGGGCCTGGTACTTGCCCTGGTGGGTGAGCGGGGCCCGGCCGTTGACGTCGCCGACCGCGTAGAGCCACTCCCCCGGCACCCCGGTGACCAGGCCGGAGTCGTCCACCGCGAGCGCGTCCGGGTCCACCCCGACGGTGTCCAGCCCGGCGCCCAGACTCGCCGGGCGGCGGCCGGTGGCGACCAGCAGCTCGTCCACCTCGATCGTGTCCGCCCCGGCGGTCAGCAGGATCGCGTCACCCGAGGCCGCCACCTCGTCCAGGCCCTGGTTCAGGCGGACGTCCACCCCCGCCGAGGCCAGGCCGTCGGCGACCCGGTCGCCGGCCACCGGCTCGGTCGAGGGCAGCAACCGCTCGCCCCGGTTGAGCAGCGTGACCTCCGCCCCGAGGCGGGCGAACGCCAGCGCCATCTCGCACCCGACGACACCGCCGCCGAGCACTCCCAGGCGCGGCGGGACAGCCTTGGCCGAGGTCGCCTCCCGCGAGCCCCAGGTGCGGACGTGGTCGAGTCCGGGCACCGGCGGCGTGACCGGGACGCTGCCGGTCGCGAGCACGACCGCGCGGCGCGCGTGCACCGTGCTCGTCGTCCCGTCCGGCGCGATCACCTCGACGGCGCGCTCCCCGGCGATCCGCCCGTGCCCGCGCAGCAGCGTGATCCCGGCACCCGCGACCCAGGAGGCCTGCCCGTCGTCGTGCCAGTCCGAGGTGAACGACGTCCGGCGCGCGAGCACCGCGTCGACGTCGAAGTCCGCGGTCACACCGGACAGGCGCCGTGCGTCGGTGACGGCCTGCGGGGTGCGCAACAGCGACTTCGACGGGATGCACGCCCAGTAGGAGCACTCGCCGCCGACCAGCTCGGACTCCACGATCGCGGTGCTGAGGCCGCCCTGGTTCGCGTAGTCCGCCGCGTTCTCCCCGACCGGCCCGCCGCCGATCACCACGACGTCGAAGATCTGCTCGCCCTCAGCCATGGGACTGCGCCGCGACCGCCTCGACGACGGGCTGCTTGCCGCCACGCAGCTCGAGCGTGGTGCCGGTGGTGCCCGGGGACTCCAGCAGGTTAGCCAACACGGCGGCGGTGTCGTCCCGGGTGATCGTGTTGTCACCACTGCCCACCGGCGGCGGCGCGAGCAGCACCTTCCCGGTGCCCGGGTCGTCGGTCAGCCTGCCGGGGCGCAGGATCGTCGCGTCCAGGTTCGGGTCGGCGCGGATCGCGTCCTCGGCCGCCTTCTTGGCCGCGATGTAGGCCGCCCACACCTCGCCGCGGCCCGGATCCGGCTCGGAATCCACGCCGGTCGCGGAGACCAGCAGGTAGCGGCGTACGCCGGCCTTCGTAGCGGCGTCGGCGAGCAGGGTCGCCCCGGCCCGGTCCACGGTGTCCTTGCGCTCCGCGCCGCTGTCCGGCCCGGCGCCCGCGGCGAACACCACGGCGTCGGACCCGTCCAGGTGCTCCGCGAGCTCCGCGATCGAGATCGTCTCCAGATCGGCGACGACGGCCCGCGCGCCGGTCGCCGTCACCTCGTCCGCGTGCTCCGGGTTGCGCACCAGCGACACCACAGCGTGTCCCTGACCAGCCAGCTGTGTCGCCAGCCGCAGTGCGATCTTCCCGTGCCCACCTGCGATCACCACGTCCATGGCGACCACGCTAATCGGACGCGGGTGCCTCCGCCCGGTTCGGGCGGAGTGTCCACACGACCGTCATCTTCGTGGTCTCGCGCCCCGACCCGTCGGTGATCGCAACCGTGACCGCGAACTCCGGCCGCGTTCCCCCCTCCAACTCGGCCAGAACCTCATCAGCCGGACGGGTCAAGATCGCCTCGGCGCGCAGGTCCCCCTTGGCGAGCTTGACGTACCCGATCTCGGAGCGGACGACCAGCGGTGTGGCCACCGCCCCGGCCGAGGCGAACGCAGCCAGACCGACCGCTCCGGACGCCGTCTCACCGAGCCCGAAGATCACCGCCGCGTGCGGCCCGCCCACATGGTTGTGCTGGTCGGAGCGGTCCGGGAGGACCGCCACGGCACTCTCGGTCGTGATCTCTCCGAACTCGATGCCGGCCGTGGCGACCCACGGCACCGCCGTCCGCATCGCCTCGGCCACCCAGCTCGCGTCGTCCGCCATGCCGCAATGTTACTACCCAGTAGCCCTGGTGTCGGCGCCGATCAACACCGTTGATTCTCGTCCTATTTGTCTTTATTAACACTGAGCGAGAACCGACCCTCTTGTACGTGATGGGCAGTGGGATTGAGATCGGTGTGACCACGAGCACGTGCCGGCGACCCGAACCGCCGCTGACCCGCTCCCACCCCGATGCCCCGCGCATCCGACGCCAGGAGGTACGCACGTGAAGGCCGTGCGGGTACACGGGTACCAACAGGACCCCAAGCTCGACGACATCCCCGAGCCCACGCTCCAGGGCCCCCTCGACGTCATCATCAAGGTCGGCGGCGCCGGCGTGTGCCGGACCGACCTGCACATCATCAACGGCGACTGGGCCGGCATCCAGAACCCGACCCTGCCGTACGTGATCGGGCACGAGAACGCCGGCTGGGTGCACGCGGTCGGCGACGCCGTGACCAACGTCCGCGTCGGCGACACCGTGATCCTGCACCCGCAGCCGTCCTGCGGGCTCTGCCTGAGCTGCCGGGCCGGGCGCGACATGCAGTGCACCGGGGACGCGTTCTTCCCCGGCCTGTCGAACAACGACGGCGGCATGGCCGAGTACCTGCGCACCACGGCCCGCGCCTGCGTGAAGCTCAACCCGGACACCAACCCGGCCGACGTCGCCGCGCTGGCCGACGCCGGCATCACCGCCTACCACGCGGTGCGCAAGGCCGTCCCGCTGCTCTACCCGGGCACCACCGCGGTGGTGCAGGGGGCCGGCGGGCTGGGCCACATCGGGATCCAGACCCTGGCCGCGCTGACCGCCACGAAGATCATCGTGGTGGACAAGAACCCGGCCGCCCTCGAACTCGCCAAGAAGATCGGCGCGGACGAGACCGTCGTCGCCGACGGCAACCACGTCGGTGCCGTGCAGGAACTCACCGGCGGCGGCGCCACCGTGGTCTTCGACTTCGTCGCCGAGCAGGGCGCCGAGCTCGACGCCTGGGCGATGACCGGCCCGGCCGGCTACCAGTTCATGCTCGGCTACGGCGGCGAGTTCACGGCTCCGACCCTCGACTTCATCGCGGGCGAGAAGAACGTGATCGGCAACATCGTCGGCACCTACAACGACCTCGCCGAGCTGATGGTCCTGGCCCAGGCCGGGAAGGTCACGCTGCACACCAAGCAGTACCCGCTGGACTCGGCCCTGGACGCCCTGCACGACCTGGACGCGGGCAAGGTCCGCGGCCGGGCGATCCTCGTTCCCTGATCCAGACGTACGTCCGTACGACTCCTACCACCACCGACCAGCGCGCAGGCGCTGACGCAGGAGGAACCACATGTACGAGAAGGATGGCGAGAAGTACTTCATCGTCGACTCCCACAGCCACTTCTGGAACGCCTCCCGGGAGAACTGGGTCGAGGGCGCCGAGCAGTACGCCAAGGGCTGGATCGACTGTTTCTACGGCTACCACCAGCTGGGCCCGCCGGAGACCCACTGGGACTGGGAGAAGTTCCTCAAGCCCACGCCCGAGGACTTCGAGCGGGACATGTTCGTCGAGGGCCACGTCGACTACGCGATCTTCCAGTCGACGTATCTCCGGGAGTGGTACAAGGAGGGCTTCAACACCGTCGCGCAGAACGCACAGACGCTGGAGAAGTGGGGCGAGCGCCTGATCGTCAACGGGCGCTTCGACCCGCGTGACGGGCAGCAGAGCAAGGACGAGTTCGACGCCGACATGGCGAAGTACAACCACAAGGGCATCAAGCTCTACACCGCGGAGTGGAACAAGGGCTCGCGCGGCTTCAAACTGACCGACCCGGAGTGCTACGAGTTCCTCCAGCACGTCCAGGACGCCGGTGTGAAGAACGTCCACGTCCACAAGGGCCCGACGATCTGGCCGCTGGACAAGGACGCGTTCGACGTCGCCGACGTCGACCACGCGGCCACCGACTTCCAGGGCCTGAACTTCATCGTCGAGCACGTGGGCCTGCCGCGGATCGAGGACTTCTGCTTCATGGCGGTGCAGGAGCCCAACGTCTACGCCGGTCTCTCGGTCGTCGTCGGTGGCCTCATGCACGCCCGCCCGAAGTTCTTCGCCAAGGTGATGGGCGAGCTGCTGTTCTGGGTCGGCGAGGACAAGATGCTCTTCGGCGGCGACTACAACATCTGGACGCCGAAGTGGCAGGTCGAGGGACTGGTCGACTGGCAGATGCCGGACGAGGACCAGTTCTCCGACTACCCGCGCCTGACCACGGCGTCGAAGAAGAAGATCCTCGGCCTGAACGCGGCGCGGCTCTACGACATCCCGGTCCCGGCCGAGCTGCAGCTGCAGGACGAGCCCGCGGCGGCGTCGGCGTGACCGCGCGGCCTGTCGACCGGCAGGCCGTGTGGACCGCGCTGGGGACGGTGCTCGACCCGGAGCTGGACGAGCCCATCACGGACCTCGACTTCGTCGAGTCGTGCACCGTCTCGCCCGACGGGACCGTCTCCGTCGGGCTGCGGTTGCCCACGTTCTTCTGCGCACCGAACTTCTCGTTCCTGATGGTCGCCGACGCCTACGACGCGGTGGCGGCGGTCCCCGGGGTGACCCGTGCCGAGGTGGCACTGGCCGACCACCACGCCTCCGCCGAAATCAACGGCGGGGTCGCCGCACACGCCGGCTTCGTGGGGTCGTTCGAGAACTCGTACCAGGGCGAGGCCACGGCCGAGCTCGACGAGCTACGCCACACGTTCATCTCCAAGGCCGCGATGGCCGGCCAGGACCGGGTCGCCCGGCCCCTGGTCGACATCGGGGTCGGCCCGGACGAGCTCGCCGTGATGACGCTGGGCGACGTCGTCGGGACCGTCGCCGACACCGTGGAACTGCGACGGCTCCGCGAACGCCGGGAGAGGATCGGACTCCCGGGCGGCGACGACGCCCCCCTCCTCCTGCACGCCGACGGGAGCAGGGTCACGACCGAGCAGGTGCCGCTGCACCTGCGCCGGGCGCGGCTGCAGCGGGTCGGGATCGAGACGAACGGCGAGTACTGCAAGTCCCTGCTGGCGTTGCGCTACGCCCCGGAGGCCGTGGCGCACTAGACGTCGGTAACCGTGGCCCCACGGCACGCTCCCCCGACCCTGCGGGGGGACGTGCGGTGGGGCCACGGCTCACGTTCGGAGGAGGCGAGGCGATGACCCCGGGCATGCAGGTCCTGATGCGGCAGATGGAGGAGCTGCGGGACCGGTTCTGCTCGGACCTCTTCGACCGCGCCGACGCCGACGCCGCCCTCGCCGCGATGACTCCCGGAGTGACCGTGGCGGAGATCCCCAGCGGGGCCGGCGGCAACGGCATCGACGAGGTCCGCCGCTACCTCTGCGAGGACTTCCTCCCGCACCTGCCCGCGGACCTGACGCGCACCCGGATCTCGCGCACCCTCGACACCCGCAAGCTCGTCGACGAGGTCGAGTTCACGTTCACCCACGACCGGGAGCTGCCCTGGCTGCTGCCCGGTGTCGCGCCGACCGGGCGGAGCGCGACCGTGCTGGCCCTGTCCGTGGTGCGGATCAGGCAGAACCGGATCGACTCCGTGCGCACGCTCTGGGACGAGGCCGGCCTGCGCCGCGCCCTACGCTCCCCCGCCGCATGACGCGCCCACCCCCCGCGCGCCCA
>JAKDNL010000480.1 GCA_030451825.1 Pseudonocardia sp.
CGGGACGACGCTGGGTGCGGCGTTCCTTGCCGCACTGACGTTCGCCGTGATCGAGACCGGGCATGCCGGACCCGGCGCCCCGGCCGTTGCCGGGTTCGTGGCGGCGGCCGCGGCGCTGGCCGGGTTCGTGGCCGTCGAGCGTCGGGTACCCGACCCGGTGCTGCCGCTCGGGCTGCTGCGCCGGCCGGCGTTCTCGGTGGCCAACGGGGTCGCCGGGATCATGAACCTGGGCGCGCTCGGGCTGCTGTTCCTGCTGACCCTGTTCCTGCAGACCGTGCAGCAGCGGTCGGCCGCGGTGTACGTGCCGGCGCACCGGGGACCACCCGGCCCGTGACCAGCCCTTCCGCGCCGCCCTCCGGCGGCTACTTCGCACAGGTTCTGGTGTCCTCGCCCAGGTTATAACTGGTGCGAGGACACCAGAACCTGTGCGAAGTCGGGGCAGGGCAGGTCGCGCCCGGCATCGGGCGGTCTCCGCCCTGTCGCTCGGCTCTGTCGCCGTTGACACCGGGCGCGCGGGCGACGTTGGATGCAGGCATGGCAGCGAGGACGCCGCGACGGCGTGCAGGGTCCTGACCAGGTGTTCTCCCGCATCCTGATCGCCAACCGGGGCGAGATCGCCATCCGGGTCGCCCGTGCCGCCGCCGATCTCGGCGTGCCCACCGTCGCGGTGTATGCCACCGACGACACCGCCGCGCCGCACGTCGCCGCAGCGGACATGTCGGTCCCGCTGGCCGGCTCCGGGCCCGCCGCCTACCTCGACATCGACGACGTCCTGCGCGCCGCCACCGGGTCCGGCGCCGACGCCGTGCATCCCGGCTACGGGTTCCTGAGCGAGAACGCCGCGTTCGCCCGGTCCTGTGCGGAGCGGGGCGTCACGTTCGTCGGTCCGCCGCCGGAGATCCTGGACGCGTTCGGCGACAAGACCCGTGCCCGCGCGCTGGCCCGCGACGCGGGCCTGCCGGTGCTCGCCGGCACCGACGGCCCGGTGGACGCGGACGGCGCCGAGGCGTTCCGGCGCACGCTCGCGGCCCCGGGCGCGGTCATGCTCAAGGCACTCGCCGGGGGCGGGGGACGAGGCATGCGCCGGGTCCCCGAGAGGAGCGCGGGCGGAACGAGCATCGGAACCGGCCCGGCCGAGCTCGCCGCCGCGCACGCCCGGTGCGCGTCCGAGGCCCGCGCCGCGTTCGGCGACGACCGGGTGTTCGCCGAGGAGCTGCTCACCGGGGCCCGGCACGTCGAGGTGCAGATCCTCGGCGACGGCACCGGTGCCGTCGTCGCGCTCGGCGAGCGGGACTGCTCGATCCAGCGCCGGCACCAGAAGATCGTCGAGATCGCCCCGGCGCCCGGTCTGCCGGCGTCCGTCCGCGCGGAGCTGCTGGCCGCGGCGGTGCGGCTGGGCGAGTCGGTGCGCTACGCCGGGCTGGGCACGGTGGAATTTCTCGTCAGCGGGGCGAGAATCGCGTTCCTGGAGGTCAACCCCCGTATCCAGGTCGAGCACACGATCACCGAGGAGGTGACCGGAGTCGACCTCCTGGCCACCGGTCTGCGCCTCGCCGCCGGTGCGGGGCTGGCCGACCTCGGCCCGTTCCCGGAACCGGCGGGCTGCGCGGTGCAGCTGCGGATCACCTGCGAGACGACGAACGCCGACGGGACCACCACCCCGTCGGCCGGGACGCTGACCGCCTACGAGCTGCCCTCCGGGCGCGGCGTCCGGGTCGACGGCGCCGGGTACCCCGGGTACCGGACGAGCCTGCGCTACGACCCCCTGCTGGCGAAGCTGATCGTGCACGACCGGACGGCGGACCTGCCGGCGCTCGCCGCCCGGGCCGCCCGGGCCCTGCGCGAATGCCGTGTCGAGGGGGTCGACACGAACCTCGACGTCCTGGCCGGAATCGCCGCTCACCCCGCGTTCGCGGCCGGGGACCTGACCACCGACTTCTTCGACGACCACTTGGCCGAGATCCTCGCCGCGCCCCGGGTCCGCCGCCACATCGGCGGGCGGCCGCCGCCTCCCGGCACCGACCCGGACCGGGTGGCAAGGGACGGCGGTGGCGGACCGGAGCCCGAGCGGCCCGGTTCCCGCCCGAGCGGCGGGGCCGTCCGGGCGCACGCCCCCGACATCCCGGACGGTGCCACCGCCCTGCGCGCCGAGCTCCCCGGCACGGTCGTCACGGTCGAGGTGACCGAGGGCGACGAGGTCCGCGCCGGCGCCACGATGCTGGTGCTCGAGGCGATGAAGATGGAGCACGTCGTCGCCGCGCCGGTCAACGGCACCGTGCGCGCGATCGGCGCCGGAGCGGGGGAGACCGTCGCCGCCGGGGACGTGCTCGCCGTCCTCGACCCGGCCGACGACGCCACCGACGACGCCGTCGCGGACGTCGAGGTCGACCTCGACCGGATCCGCCCGGACCTCGCCGAGGTCCTCGACCGGCACGCGCTCGGTCACGACGACCGCCGCGGTGCCGCCGTCGCCAAGCGCCACCGGACCGGGCTGCGCACCGCCCGGGAGAACGTCGAGGACCTCTGCGACGAGGGCACGTTCGTCGAGTACGGCGCCCTGGCCATCGCCGCGCAACGCCAGCGCCGCTCGCTCGACGACCTGGTCGAGCGCACACCTGCGGACGGCATGCTCGCCGGTACCGCGACGATCAACGCCGGTCGGGTCGGCGAGGAGAACGCGCGCGCCGCCGTCGTCGCCTACGACTACACCGTGCTCGCCGGCACCCAGGGGTTCACCAACCACAAGAAGAAGGACCGGATCTTCGAGCTGGCGCGGCGGCGTCGGCTGCCGGTCGTCGTCTACGCCGAGGGCGGCGGCGGGCGGCCCGGCGACACCGACGGCAGCTGGGCCTCGATGCTCGACGTGCCCGCGTTCGAGCTGTTCGCGAAGCTCTCCGCGCTGGTCCCGCTCGTCGGGGTGGTGGCCGGCCGGTGTTTCGCCGGCAACGCCGCGCTGGCCGGGACCTGCGACGTGATCATCGCCGTGGAGGGCGCGAACCTGGGTATGGGTGGCCCGGCGATGATCGCCGGCGGCGGGCTCGGCGACGTCACCCCGGACGACGTCGGGCCGATGTCGGTGCAGGTCGCCAACGGCGTCGTCGACATCCTGGTGCCCGACGAGGCCGAGGCCACCCGCGTCGCAAGGGCGTACCTGTCCTACTTCCAGGGCCCGGTGGCCGACTGGACGGCGCCCGACCCGCGCGCGCTGCGCCACGTCGTCCCGGAGAACCGGGTCCGCGTCTACGACATGCGCGCCGCCGTGCACGGCCTGGCGGACGCGGGCTCGGTGCTGGAGCTGCGACGCGGCTTCGGCGCCGGGATGATCACCGCGCTGATCCGGGTCGAGGGCCGTCCGATGGGGCTGATCGCGAACGACCCGGCCCACCTCGGCGGCGCGATCGACGCCGACTCGGCGGACAAGGCGGCCCGGTTCCTGCAGCTCTGCGACGCGTTCGGGCTCCCGGTCGTGTCCCTGTGCGACACACCGGGCTTCATGGTCGGCACCGCGTCCGAGGAACAGGCGACGGTCCGGCACTTCAGCCGGATGTTCGTCATCGGGGCGAACCTGTCGGTGCCGATCGGACTCGTGATCACCCGCAAGTGCTACGGCCTGGGCGGGCAGAGCATGTGCGGCGGCGACCTCAAGGCCGCCGCGTTCGCGGTGTCCTGGCCGACCGGCGAGCTCGGCGGGATGGGCCTGGAGGGCGCCGTCCGGCTGGGCTACCGCAAGGAGCTCGAGGCGGTCGAGGACCCGGTGCGGCGCCAGGAGCTGTTCGACAAGCTCCTGGCCGCGGAGTACGAGAAGGGCAAGGCCCTGTCCACCGCGCAGGTGTTCGAGATCGACGACGTGATCGACCCGGCGGACACCCGGCGCTGGATCTCCTCGTCGTTCCCGCCGGCGCCGGTCGGGGCGCGGACGGAGAAGGTCCGGCCCTGCGTCGACACCTGGTAGGGAAGATCGTAAACCGGTCGGACGGCACAGATGGATGATCGGCGGGGATGGGCTTGAGACGAGCCGCGAGCGCGATTGCCGCGTGGTTCACCAGGCTGGATCCGTCACCGGACGTGTTCGCGGTCGTGATGGCGACCGGGGTCGTGTCTGTCGCGGCGAGGGATCACTCCTACCGGTGGATCAGCCTCGGGCTGGGCCTGATCGCTGTGGTCACGTTCGTCGTGCTCGGGCTCGGCTTCGTCGTGCGGGCGGCCACGCACCCGTCGCGGCTGGTGCGGCTGACCCGCGACCCCGATGTCGCGCTGCGGATGTTCACGTTCGTCGCCGCCTGCAGCGTCCTCGACGCGCGTCTGGGCGCCTACCCCGCCGCCGGCTGGGTCCTGGGCGGGCTCGGCCTGGCCGGGTGGGTCGTGCTCACGCCGCTGGCCGCGGTCGATATCGCCTCCCGGCCGGCCGCGGACCTGCGCGACCGCGCGCACGGCGCCTGGTTGCTGCCCAGCGTGGCGACCAGCGGACTGGCCGCTTCCGCGGCGGAGCAGGGCGTGCACGTCCGTTCGCTGTCGTTGGTCGTGGTCGGCGCGGCGGCCCTGCTCCTCGCGGTCGGGATTTACATCGCGGTTGCCTCGGTGATCGTCTGGCGGGCTCTCGCCGCTCCCTTCACCCCCGCCCAGGTGCCTCCTGACAGCTGGATCCTGATGGGCGCGCTGGCGATCTGCGCGCTGGCCGGATCCGGCGTGCTGGCCGCGGTCCGCGCGCTGGGCGCAACGGAAATGCTGGTGCAGACGGTGCTGAGCGTGACGCTGGTGGCCTGGATCGCAGCGAGCCTGTGGATACCGGTACTGCTCTACGCGCAGATGTGGCGCACCGACCACATGGCGGGCACCCTGCACTACCAGGGTGCCTGGTGGTCGGCCGTGTTCCCGATCGGGATGTACTCGGCGGCCTCGGCCGCCACCGGGTCGGAGTTGCGGATGCCCGCGCTGGCCACCATCTCCCTGGTGCTGTTCTGGGTGGCGTTCACGGTCTGGACACTGGTCGGCACGGGGCTCCTGCATACCGGCGTGTCGCGCGCGCTACAGCTCGTCCGCCGGCGCGGATCCCTCGGACCCGGCCCGTGACCGACCGGGCTGACCCCGACCGGCCGGGCCGTCGCAACGCTCGACAGGGTCGCTTCTCGTCGCTCCCGATGACGCTGCGTGGGTGACGCGTTCCCCGATGGGCTCATATCCCACCACCAACGGTGGTAACTCCTATCTCGCCAGTCACATCCGTACGTAGCGTCGCTTCCGTCCCGATGGTTCATGCGAACGAGGCGGTCGAGCGCCCATGCCACGCACTGTTGCACGACGCACGGTTGTCGCCGGAGTCGCGGTCCTCACGGCCGGGGTGTTGGCGGTGGCCGGGAGCGGTCCGGCACCGGCGCATGCCGATGACGCTCCGTCGTCGTCGTCGTCGTCGTCGTCGTGGCCGGCTGCCGCGCCCGCGCCCGCGTCGGCGCCGGCGGCTCGGGGTGAGGTGCGCGGCCTTGCCGAGCCGACGCCTCCGGACGGGTCGCCCGCTCCGGCCGAGCC
>JAKDNL010000481.1 GCA_030451825.1 Pseudonocardia sp.
CGCGAGGAGGCCGGCGTCGCGCTGACCGCGATGCTCGAGGAACTGCACTTCGCACCCGAGCTCGTCCGAGGCGGAGCCGACCGTCCCGATCGAGTCCGGCTGCGGCACTGCCCGTTCCTCGAGCTCGCCCGACCCCACGGTGAGCTCGTATGTCCCCTGCACCTCGGCCTCATGCAGGGTGCGCTCACCGAGCTGCGGGCCCCTGTCACCGTCACCAGCCTGGAGCCGTTCGCAGAGTCAGGCGCCTGCGTCGCCCATGTTGCACCCGGCGCAGGAGGGGCAGGATGAACCAGCTCGGGCACCCGGTGGGTGCAGCGCTCGCGTTCGTCTGGCTGGGGATGGTGCTCGCGATCTCCGTGCTCGAGACACCGCTCAAGTTCCGGGCCCCGGGCATCACCCTGGCGCTGGGCCTGGGCATCGGCCGGCTCGTGTTCCGGGGCCTCAACATCGTCGAGGTCGTCCTCGCGGCCGCTATCACCGTGGCCTGCGCGGTGGCGCCCACGGCTGCTGCCTGGGTCCTGCTCGGTGCGCTCTGGTTGGTGCTGGCCCTCCAGCTTCTCGTGCTACGCCCCCGGCTCGATCGACGGACCAGCCTTGTCATCGCCGGGGCCGACGTCGCGTCCTCGCCCCTGCACCTCGTCTACATCGCCCTGGAAGCGGTGAAGATCGTCCTGCTGACTGCTGCCGGCATCGTCCTGATCACCGCGGCCCCATGACCGTGCCCACCTGGTCATCCGGGTCGACTGCTGTGCCCTCAGGCCTGCCGACTGCCGGTCAACTCGGCGGGACGAGGCGCGACTGGCTCTCGCTCACGCTGCCGAGCATCGGCAGATCCAGCCCGCCGAGGTTGCGCGGACCGGCCCTGGCCGGGGCCGGGGCGCGGAGGCACGGTGGAAACAGGTTGCCGTCATCGCGCCACGGCCGACCGGAGCGCCGGTGACCCGATCCCAGGAGCGGTGAACGGCGGCCCTGAGGTCACGGCTCGATCGGTGCCCACGTTGCTATGCCCGCTTGCCGGCCACCCACCCCACGTACTGGCATGCCTGACTCAGGCACCGTGGCGCTACTCGTCAGGAGACAGATGATGGATTCCCCGGTATGGCTGGCTCAGGTCACCTACGACCACCTGCGGAACGAGCTCGCGACGCTCCTACGCCAGCGTGCGGGAGCGCCGGGCATCTCCGAGCCCGACGCGGCGGGTACTCGGGACAGCTCGGACCAGCACACGGACCAGCAGATCCTTGCCGACCGCCATGATCGCGACCACCGGATCCGGACGCTGCAGGAGCTACTGCGGAACCCGGTGGTGGGGGACGCTCCCCCCGACGACGGGGTCGCCGAGCCCGGCATGGTGCTGACCGTTCGCTACCCGCAGGACCAGGAGTCCGAGACGTTCCTCCTGGCCCACCGTGAAGGTGGCGCCCAGCCGGATGTGGAGGTCTGTTCGCCCGACTCCCCGCTGGGCCGGGCGCTGACGGGGGCCCGGGAAGGCATGACGTGCGAGTACCGGCTTCCCGACGGCCGGGCCCACCAGGTGACGCTCGAGCGTGCCGCCCCCTACCGCGCTGCGCAGCAACGCATAAATGGATCACCGACCTGAACCCGGCACCCGGTCGGCCCACTCCGTAGATCGTCCTCGGCTGCGTGTGCTGCTGCGCTGCCTCCCCCTGCCCTCTCAGTGCTGTAGCCGACGGGACGGGTCCGTCCTCGCATGCCCAGGTTCGTCGTCCACCTTAGGAGGTCTGCAATGGATGTCCACGCGGCGCGTTGCGCGGTCGCCACGCCCAGCGGCGGGACCAGAACCCGGCGCCGCGGTCGGTTGGCGTGGCTGCGCAGCGCGATCCCCGGCTGGCGCGCGCTGACAACCCCCCTCCACCGCAGGGACGCCTACCTGGACGCGGACATCGAGCGGGAACGTGAGCCGGCCAGCCCCCGTGCCGACGGCGAACAGGTCATGTGGCTGCGCCAGGTACTCGGGCTCGCCGTCGTCGGTCCGCGCCAGCAACACCTCGGGCATGTACGTGATCTCGTGGTGCGGTGGCCGGCCGACCCACCGGGCAGCGCGGTGATCGGGCTGGTCGTCGATCTGGGTGGGCACCGGACGCGGCTCCCCGCCTCCGCGGTCCGACGGTGGCATGCCACGGCCGTCGAGGTGCGAGAGGTGATCGTGGGACGGTCGGAACCGGCGAGCGGCGCCGCGGGCACCGGGATATGTCTGCGCGGTTCGGTGCTGGGCCAGCCGGTCCTGACCGACCCCCTGAGGACGCGGGCGCGGCGCGTCACCGATGTCGGCCTGCGTGCCTCGAGCGCCGGCTGGACCGTCTGCGCGGTCGACACACGGGCCCGGTGGCAGCGACTGTGCGGTCGATCCCGTCGACTCACCGACTGGAGCCATCTGGTTCAACGCCGTCGCCTGGTCGCACCGCCGCCGCCACGGTCGGTTCCACCACGCGCCACCGAACGCACACCACGCACCGGCGGCACCATGCCGCGAACCTCCACCTCGTCATCGAGATCGTCCAGCGAGCAGGACTCGAATGCGACCTCGTCGCGCAGCACGACGCCGGCCCGTTTCTCCGGGCACGGCAACCGGGCTCCACCTGGACGGTCCACGTCGGCCTCAGCCGGATCGACTCCCTGAGCCAGAACACGATATCGGCACTCGGACTCGCCAGCGGCTTGCGCTGGACGTGACCGAATCGGGGACCCGCGGGCGCACCGCCGGATGGTCACCGTGTCGGTCTGGCCTCGTTCCCGGCCGGGGTGGCGAACGCATCCAGCGGCTCAACCTGCCAGGGCTGGGCGGGCCCCGGCGGTGCCTGAAGCCAGTCGCGGGCGTCCTGGGCGCCCGCCATGATCAGCTCGTCGACGAACGCCCGGTCGAAGAACAGGTAGCTGAACAGCTCGTTGTGCGTGGTGCTGCCGGCGCCGAGAAGCCGCCCGAGCAGCGCCAGGCTCGGGGAGCGCAGCGCGCCGGGTCCGCGGTAGCGGGCACGGAACACCTGCGCGGCCAGCTCACCGAGCCGGCCGGGACGGCGCGGCCCGACGAAGATGTAGGGGATCTCCCGGTAGGGCGTCTTCCCGCGGGCCTCGCGGTAGCGCTGGGCACGGGGCGCGTGGTCGGCGAAGAACGTGTTGACATTGCCCAGGGTCCGCAGGTCTTCGATCAGCGGGTCGACCAGGCGACCGTGGAGCACGTTCAGCGCGCTGTCCCCGAGACCGGGCGGGTCGTCGGGGTGATCGGGCGCGGGTGTGTGGTCGGCGATGGCGCCCGTGCCGACGACCACGAGACGGTCGACCCCGAGATCCAGCGCGGGCTTGATCGGGGTGCCCAGTCGCACGCCGCCGTCGACGTACCAGCCCCGGGCCGCCGTCGGGTGCTCGATACGCACCGGGGGGAACAGCAGCGGGATGGCCGCCGAGGCTCGCACGTGGTCGACGGTCAGCTCGGTCGGGACGTAGTCGAGTGTGTGTGAGCGGTGCCCGGGCACGCCGGCCCCCGAGTCGCAGAACACCACGGTGCGCTCCGTCCGGGCCTCGGTCGCGATCGCGGCGACCGCGTGCAGGCATCCGCGGTCGATGTTGTCGCGCAGCGCGGCCCAGTCGTTGCGGCGCTTGAGGTTGGTTGTGTTGGGCGTCGGGTCGAGCAGGCTGGACACCCGCGCGCCGGGCACCGCGAGCAGGCTGCCGATCATGTGGGCGCCCAGCAGCGGGAGCTGCGCACGGAGCGGGCGCATCACCTGGTCGACGGTGGTCTCCCGCCAGTGCCGGAGCAGCCCGGCGGTGGCCTCGGCCGCGTCGAGGTGGGCGCTTCCGGCCAGGTAAGCGGCGTTGATCGCTCCCACGCTGGTGCCCACGAGGACGGTGGGGCGCTCGCCGCGGGCCTGCAGGGTCGGCAGGAGTACCGACAGTGCCCCGGCCTCATAGGCGCCGCGGGCGCCACCACCGGCGAGGACGAGTCCGATCCGCTGACCGCGCATACGCGCACCTTCGCACATGGGGTTCAGCCCCGGGCCCGACGTCCGAGCCCGGGCTACCGTGCCGGATCGGCCCTGGACGAAGCGGCGGTCGGCGACCGCGACTGCCGGCCGGTCCTGCCGTGAGCCGGCTCGTGCGGCGGTCGCGCCACGACCCGCCGCAGTAGCCCGGCGACTCCCGAGTGGATCAGCCCCACGGCGACCAGAACCCAGGCCGTGAAGGCGACCCAGAAGAACACCAGCGAGATGGTTGCCAGCCGCGCCATCCCGGCGCCGGCCCCGGTCGCCCAGGACGCCGTGGCGTACATCCCGAGCGGGAACACCGCCGACCACCACGCGCGCTCGTAGTGCAGGGTGCCCAGCATATGGTCGGCCCGCCACATCTGCCCGTAGAGCAGCGCCGGCACCCACAGGCCGGCCGCGGCCCAGAGCGCGAACGTGAGGCCGCCGGCCGCCTGCCCCAGCGGCGCGGGCACGCCCAGCACGTGCACCGCGGTCAGGATCCGCGAGCCGGCCAGCGCGGCGATCGCCAGGGCTCCCATCAGGATCCAGCTGTCCGGGGGGATCCGGTCCGGCGTCAGCGGCTGGGACAGCGCCCGCCACATGATGAGCGCGGCGACCGCGAGGTAGGTCACGACGGCCAGCGCGATGGCGACCGCTGCGCCCACCAGCAGCAGCGGCGAGCGCGGTGATGCCGCCAGCTGTGCCAGTGTGGCGGCCACGCCGCTGGTCGCCACGCTCGGCAGCAGCCACGCCCCGTGGGCCTGATCGCGCAGGTACGCGAGGCGACAGGAACTCACGTCGGCCACCGCAAGCGGCACGAGCACGACCCAGCCCACCACCGCGAGCCCACCCAGCGCCCAGGCCACGACCGGCGCTCGGCCCGGGTGTCCGGCGAGCACGGTGCAGGCGGCGACGAAGGTGAACATGCGCAGGGCGACGTCCGGATCCCGGGTCAGGCGCACCACCCGGGACGGGTGCGTGGCCGCGCGGATGACGAACCCGAGGCCGAGTACCACGAACGCGGTCGCCGCGACGAGACTCAGGCCGGCGTCGAGACCGCGATAGCCGTGGTCGGCCGAAGCGATGGACAGGATGCCGGTGGCCATCACGACCGCGAACACGTCCGGGGGCGGGTCCAACCCGGCGAACCATGCGACGATCGAGCGACGCATTCCACCCGGCCGGCTGCCTCGACCACCGCGTCCCGACACTCGGCCTGCCCTCCAGACGGCGACCTCACGACGGTGGCGGCGAACGACCGCTCGTCGTCCGCCATCGCGGCGTCGAAAGTCTTGTCATCGAACGGCAGGTTCTCGGCGGAGCCGGCAAGGCACGGCGCCGCGTCCGGGAGGCGCTGCGAGCGCATGAGCGCCGACGGCACGACTGCGAGGACGTGCCGGTCGGGAGGCTGTAGGACCCTGTCCCCGCCCCCCTCGGTCGAGAGCGACGAGCAGGGCCCGTCGCCCAAGGCCCGTCGCCGACACCGCTGGCGGCCCTGCTGCCGGTCGCGATCATTGAGACGTCCGGCCCCGT
>JAKDNL010000482.1 GCA_030451825.1 Pseudonocardia sp.
AACAACCACGCCCGGGCCCGGTCGATCTCCCCGGCGTCCAGGGCGGCGAACACCAACGGCAGACGGCGGATCAGGACGAAGGCGAAATCGGTCTCCGCCCCCGCCGCACGCCGGGTCCACGCCAACGCCACCCGAACCTCGTCCGCGGCATACGGCGCCCGGGTATCGCCACGGCGGACCTCACCTGCCCCGGCGAACGGGCGCCGGCACATCACCTCGGCCACCAGCGCCGTCATCCGGGCCTGGGCGTGCGCGAGTTGGCGTGAGCAGGCCAGCAGGACGTCGTGGATGTCGTCGTTGGGCACCAGCGTGGGGGTCAGGGAATCGAGCAGGGCGGCCAGTTCCGGGCCGGGCGGCATCGCCGCCACGCCCTCCGGAACCGCCTGCCCCATCACCATGCGGTCGAATATACGTTCGACCCCCGACAATTCCGGGCGGTCCACCCGGGAACCGACGAACCGATCTCAGTGACCGTGGCCGTGTCCATGCGCGTCGGCGTCGGCGTGGTCGTATCCCACGGGCCGAGAAGCGAGGATCGACGAGCGGCTCACCACGTCGCCCCGACCGATCTCACCGGACTCGACCAGCAGGTCCTCGAGCGCCCCGAGCCAGCACAGGTAGTAGCGGAACGACGGGTCGTCCACCCCGTGCTCGGCCTCCCACCGGCGGATCCGTGCGATGAGACGTTCCCGGAACGCGTCCCAGGTGACGGCCCCGGCGTCCGCGAGGGTGACCGCCATGCCGAAAGCGCGGCTCTCCCACGGCTCGGCGAACACCAGCTCGCCGTTGTCCCGCGGCGGAGACGCCGTCCCTTCGACGTCGAGCACGACCGAGCCGGCTGCGGTGCTCATCCGGCACCGACCACTCCGGCGCCGACCTCGGCGACGCCGACCATGGCGTCCCGGGTGACGATCGCGGCGAGCGCGTCGACATCCCACGACTCGGTGCCGGCGGGACGCTGCGGGAGCACCACGTAGCGCACCTCGGCGCTGGAGTCCCAGACCTCGATCCTGCGGCCAGGCGGCACGTCCAGGCCCATCTCGGAGAGCACGGCGCGCGGCTCACGCACGACCCGCGCCCGGTAGGCAGGATCCTTGTACCACGCAGGCGGCAGCCCCAGAACCGGCCACGGGTAGCAGGAACACAGGGTGCAGACCACCACGTGGTGCACCTCGTCGCTCTGCTCGAGCACCACGATGTACTCGCCCTGCGGCCCGGAGAAGCCCATCTCCTTGATCGCAGCGGTCCCGTCGCGCAGCAGCTCAGCGCGGTAGTCCGGGTCCGTCCAGGCCCGGGCCACCACCTTCGCACCGTTGAGCGGCCCGACGTCGCGCTCGTAGGTGGAGATGAACTTGTCCATCACGGCCGGGTCGACGAGCTCGCGCTCGACAAGCAGCTGCTCCAGCGCCTCGGTGCGCAGGGCGGGCGGGATCCGATCCGTTACGGGATCACTCATGCGGCGGCCTCCAGGTAACTCTCGAACAGCTCGGCGTGCAGGGTGAAATCCTCGGCATCGGGACCCCACAGCTCGGTCGAGGAGAACGCGACGGTGTAGACGTGCTGGGCGTTCTCACCCTCGAACACCGCGTGGGTGTCGGGCAGCACGTGGGCCGGCCGGATCGCGACGACCATCCCGCAGCGCCGCCGCAGGTAGCCGGGAAGCTTGGTCGGACCCACCGGGTGCAGATCCAGGGTGCGGACGGCGGCGCCCTCGGCGAACACCGGGGCCCGCTCCACCTCGCGCAGTGACCCACCCGCGGTCGCCTTGTAGTCGGGCCTGTCCGGCTCGGGGAACGCGGGCTCCGCCACGTCCTCGCCGCGGTTGCGCCGCGCCCGGGCCTCGACCGCCCCCGGCTCGAGGATCCTGCTGTCGGTCAGCATCATCTCGGCGGCGTTGAGCCAGCGCCCGTAGTAGCCGTCGACGAGGTAGTCGACGGGGTGCAGGCGGCCCAGCGCGTACCGGAACGCGTCCAGGTTCCGCCCGGAGATCCGGCCCATCGTCAGCAGCGTCATCGCGAAAGCGCGGCCCTCCCACGGCTCGGCGAACGGGGGCTCGTCGGCAGAGGGGACCCGCACGCTCCCCCACCCCTGCATCCCGCCCAGGTCAGCGATCGAGTCCACCGGGACCATCCTCTCGGAGCTTGATGTGTCGGCCCCACGGCCGGGCAGGACGTGTACCGCTCGGCATCCGCCCGGCCGCGTGGAGGACCCGTCAGACGGTCCAGGTCTGCATCACCAGCGCGCCTTCGCGACGGGCCGTGAGCTGTGCGTCGAGCACGTCGAGCGGATTGATCGCCTTGACGCCCTCCATCATGTCGATCTCACGCATGCCGTACAACATCGCCGCGGAGAAGCGACAGGCGTAGACCTTGCCGCCCTCGTTCATGAACGTCTGCAGCTGCTTGTTGTACCCGAGCGCACCCGGGAACGCCTCGTCGCCGACCGTCGGGAAGCCCCGCGACGCCGAGGCCATCAGCGATCCCGGTCCGAACAGGACGATGCTGGTGTCGAAACCCTTCCGGCCGACCCGGGTCGCGGTCAGCATGTTGACCAGACCCACCGAGCCCTCGAACGGCACGGTGTGCATGAAGATGTAGGCCTTCTCGCCGGCCTCGGCCTGGATGTCCTCGAAGACCTTGTCCTCGTAGTCGACAATGGCGTCGCCCTTTTTGACCCGCTCGCCCACGATCTGAACCACCGGACGCTCCTTCTGCTCGTGTGACTGCCTTTCGGTGAGCGGGTGCCCACCGGGTCCTCTAGACCGCCGGACCGCTGGAACGCGGCGGTTCCGCCCAGGTCCGGCGGTGGCTCCCGGGCATCGCCCGGAGGATGCGATGGCGCAGCGGCCACGGCAGGGTGCGGTAGATCGGCGCGAAGCCGCGCAGCCACAGCAGCTCGACGGGTCCGTGCGGCTTCCGCGGGGCCCGCGTGCCCGGGTAGCGCTTCGACAGTTGCTCGTGCGCGCCCACCATCAGGTAGTGCTGGGAGTTCTCGCGCAGCCACCGGGAGAATCCCATCTCAGAGCTTCCCCGCCTTGCGGAGCTCGTCGAGCCCGTTCGTCGCGGCCACCACGATCGGTTCGTTCAGCGCCCCGATCGCCGGGGAGTAGACGTTCTCCATCGTGGACAGGTCGTGCAGCGTCATGCCGAACTTCACGGCCATCGCCAGGAAGTCCGCCCGTTCCTTGATCCCCTCTCCGCCGACGATCTGGGCGCCGATCAGCTTCAGCGACCCCGGCTCGGCGAGCAGCTTGACCTTCACCGGCTTCACACCCGGGTAGTAGCGGGCCCGCGAGATCCCCTGCGCCTGACCGAGCACGTACGGGATGCCCAGCGCGGTCGCGGTGGTCTCGCCGAACGACGCGCCACCGATGATCCACTTTCCGGCGGGGGTGCCCCACGGGATGTAGACGGCCTGGTAGGTCCGCGCGCCGCCGCCGGCGTTGTTCCCGGCGACCTTGCCCTGCGCGTAGGCATGGCTACCGGTCAACCCCTGCAGCGGGACCCTGGTGAGACCGTGCGGGATCTCGGTGCAGTCGCCGGCGGCGAACACGCCGGGCACCGACGTCGCCATCCGCTCGTCGACCACGACACCGCCGGTGGAACCGATCTTCAAGCCGGCGGCCGCGGCGAGACGGGCGTTGGGCACCTTGTGCGTCGCGACCACCACCAGGTCGCACGGAATCTCGCCGTCGGACGTCGCGACGGCCGAGACGTGCCCCTGGCCCAGGAAGCCCTTGAGCGTCGTGTTGAAGTGCGCGTGCACACCGAGCTCGCGCCAGGACTCCTCGACCGGGGCCATGATGTCCGGATCGGCCATCTCGGCCAGCGGCCACGGGTTCGGGTCGACGAGGTGGGTCTCGATCCCGCGGTGCGCGAGCGAGGTCGTCATCTCGACTCCGAGCGGACCGGCCTCGATCACCACGGCCCGCTGGACCGAGTCGAGGACCTTGTCCCACTCCATCGCCCGACGGATGTTCTTGACGTAGTAGAGGCCCCCGAGGTCGCCGCCGGGAACGCCCGGATCCGCGTAGTCGAAGCCGGTGGCCAGGATCAGCGTGTCGTAGGAGACGACGCCCTCGCCCTCGGCCCTCACCGTCCGGGCCGTGGTGTCGATCCCGGTCACCGCGGTCTCGTAGTGCACGTCGATCCCGGCCTGCACGTACTGCTCCTTGGTCGCCAGGAACAGCTTCTCGAAGTCGGGGATCTCCTTGCCGTGCACGTACGGGATACCGCACGGGCTGTAGGCGACGTCCTCGTACTCGGTGTAGACGACCACGTCGGCGTCCGGGTTCGCGGCCTTGACGCCGCCGGCGCTGCCGAGGCCGGCGGCTCCGCCTCCCACGATGACCGTCTTGTGCGGCACGGAGACCCTTTCGTCGCGATGATTACGATGAGCCGGCTACACCGAGGCTACTCACCATAGGTGATGGTCGTTTACCATACTAATCGATATTGCCCTGTCAAGGAGATCCGATGGGCCGACCGGCGACAGCCTCGGACGACGCACCCGACGACGACGCGCCCCGGCCCGACCCCGCTTCGGGCGAGGAGACGGAGCGCGAGTCGATCGTGCGCGCGATCGGGCCCAAGGTCCGGCGGCTGCGCCAGGACGGTGGCCTGTCGCTGCAGCAGCTCGCACGCCGCGCGGAGGTCTCGGCGGCGGCGATCCACAAGGTGGAACGCGGCGACATGGTCCCCACGGTGACCACGCTGCTCAAACTCGCCGCAGCCCTCGGCCGCCCGGTGGGGCACTTCGTCGACGGCGACGGGGAGCCGGTGCCGGTGGCGCACCTGGTCCGCGCCGGGCACCGTGCCGCGGAGCCGTCGCTGCCCGGCGTGTCGCGCTCGGCGCTGTCCGGGCCGGCCGAGCGGTTCGCCATGGGCGGCACGATCACCGTCGTCGAACCCGGTGTCGAGATCGTCCTGGAGCCACACTCCGGTGAGGACCTCGTCGTCCTGGTCGAGGGCGCCCTGAACGTGGTCGTGCAGGACGAGCAGTACACCCTCGGTGACGGCGACTCGCTGCACTTCCCGGCCGACCGCCTGGTGCGCTGTCACAACCCGGGCTCCGTCCCGGCCCGCGCCATCTGGGTCTCCAGCCGGGGCAGCTGAGCCAGCCCGGCCCGCATCCCCGTGAGCAGGCACCGACCGGAGCTGGCGCCGACGGCGGTCAACCGCCGCTCGGCGTCCCGGGCCGCCGGGTCCCCGGCCCCGGGATGTCCCCCGGCCCCGACCGCGACCAGCCAGTCGTGCGCCGGCGCCACGCTCTGCCCGCGGGCGGCCCACCGCAGGAACGCCTCGGCCGGTTCCGTGCTGGACACCGCCGAGGCGACCGCGCGCAGGCGCCCCTCGCGGTCCGGCCCCCACACGGCGCGCGCGACCAGGAGCAGCCCGGCGAGCACATCGTCCCCGGCCGGGGTCAGTCCGGGACCGCGGCCCCCCCGGCGGGGGGCCGCGGGGTCCAGGTCCCCAGCGCGCCCGGCCACCCCGCGCCGGTGGCCCCCCCGCC
>JAKDNL010000483.1 GCA_030451825.1 Pseudonocardia sp.
GACATCACGTGCCCCTCACCATGGTCAACGGGGCACCAGTGCTGTCGAACGGGGTCCTGAGAGCCGTGGTGCCCCGTTGACCATGGAAAGCGCCGGTGGCGGGGCTCTCAGGAGACGTCGTCGCCCGGCTTCGGCGCGGACACGGTGCGGCCCGATGTGGAGCGGCCGGCCGTGGGCCGCTCGACTGCGGGCCGCTCGGATGCGCGGCGCTCGGATGCCGGGGTGTCGAATCTCTCGGTGACGCGGTCCACCAGGGTCGCGACGAGGCCGCACAACGGCAGCAGCACGACGATCACCAGGAGGACCTGGAACGGGAACGCGAGCTGGGTCACCCACAGCTCGAACGCGTCCCACCCGTCAATGATCGTGCGCACGTCCCACACGGTACCGACGCCTGGTGTTGGTTAGGTTCGGACCCATGTTCGCCGTCTATGCCAGTGAGCCCAACGCCGATTCCCCGCTCGACTCCCTCGTAGTGGGCGAGCGCCCCGACCCGGAGATTCCCGACGGCTGGGTCAGCGTGAACGTCAACGCCGCCAGCCTGAACATGCACGACCTCTGGACGCTGCGCGGCGTGGGCATCAAGCCCGACCAGTTTCCCATGATCCTCGGCTGCGACGGGGCCGGAACCACCGCCGACGGCACCGACGTCGTCCTGCACGCGATCATCGGTGACCCGGACTGGCGCGGGGACGAGACGCTCGACCCCAAGCGCACCCTGCTCACCGAGCGCCACCAGGGCACGATGGCCGACACGGTGGTCGTCCCGAAGCGCAACGCGATCCCGCGCCCGAAGGGCATGACCGCCGCCCAGGGCGCGGTGCTCGGCACCGCGTGGCTGACCGCCTACCGGATGCTGTTCACCAAGTCCGGCCTGCAGCCCGGCCAGACCATGCTCGTGCAGGGCGCCTCCGGTGGCGTGTCCACCGCCCTGGTCCAGCTCGGCCGGGCGGCCGGCATGCAGGTTTGGGTGACCGGCCGGGACGAGGAGAAGCGCGCGCTGGCCGAGAAGCTGGGCGCGCACGCCACGTTCCCGTCCGGCGAGAAGCTGCCCGGCAAGGTCGACGCCGTGTTCGAGAGCGTCGGCGAGGCCACCTGGTCGCACTCGATGCGCGCCCTCAAGCCGGGCGGGATCATCGTCATCTGCGGCACCACGAGCGGCCCGAACCCGCCGGCGGACCTGCAGCGGCTGTTCTTCCTCCAGCTCCGCGTCGTCGGTTCGACGATGGGCACCCGTGACGAGCTCGCCAACCTGATGTCGTTCGTGGCCACCACCGGCATCGCGCCGGAGATCGGCACCGAGCTTCCGATGGACCAGGCGCAGGACGCCTTCTCCTCGATGCTCGACGGGCGGACGGCAGGAAAGATCGTGCTGACCCGCTGAGAGGAGCTTGCGGATCGATCATCTGCGCTGAGAGGAGCTTGCGGATCGAGCATCTGCACTGATCCGTTACGAGATCAACGTGTGATGTAGTCGTGATGGCGGTATCGGGCCCGGTTACCCCAGGTCCGGGCACCGTTCGTCAGCGCAGTGTGACGACCGCCCGGCGCTACAGCCCGATTTCCGCAGGACACGGTCGGATTTCGGACAGATGACAAGTACAGTCCGTCATCGTGTCTGAGCCCTACAGTCGCCGGGCGCCGGGTGCGGTCTCGACCGCACCGGCGCCTGGAGCCGCAGGAGTCGTCGAGTTCCTGGATCGCGTCGACCACGCTGTGGCCACCGCCCTGTCCGCGAACCCCGCCGCGGCGGACGTCAGCCGTGACGGCTGGCGCGTGCTGCTGATGCTCGCCCGCGGCACCGGCCGCAGCATGGGTGAGATCGCCGGCCACACCGCGCTCCCCGCCCCGACCGCCACCCGGATCGTCGACCGCCTGGTCAGCCTGCGGCTGGCCTACCGCTCGGCGGACCCGCTGGACCGCCGCAGGGTGCTGGTGCACCTCGCCGCCGAGGGACGCAGCGTGGTCGAGTCCGTGTGCGGGCGGGTGCAGCGCATGCTCACCCCGCGCCGCGGCACCGCACCGGTGGCCGAGCACGTCTCGACGGTGACCGGCAGCAGGATCCCCGGGCCGCGCGCGCACCGGAGCTGACGCCCCGGCCGGGGCCGGTTGTGACCGGCCCCGGCCGGCCTACTTCTTCGGCTTCTCGGTCACCTGTCCGCCGCCGGTGGACAGCGCGGCCACGAAGGCCTCCTGCGGTACGTCGACGCGACCGATCGTCTTCATCCGCTTCTTGCCCTCCTTCTGCTTCTCCAGCAGCTTGCGCTTGCGGCTGATGTCACCGCCGTAGCACTTGGCGAGCACGTCCTTGCGGATCGCCCGGATCGTCTCCCGGGCGATGATCCGGGACCCGACGGCGGCCTGGATCGGCACCTCGAAGTTCTGCCGCGGAATCAGCTCGCGCAGCTTGGACGCCATCGTCGTGCCGTAGTTGTAGGCGAAGTCCTTGTGCACGATCGCGGAGAACGCGTCCACCGCCTCGCCCTGCAGGAGGATGTCCACCTTCACCAGATCGGCCTGCTGGTCGCCGGACTCCTCGTAGTCGAGGCTGGCGTAGCCGCGGGTGCGCGACTTCAGGGCGTCGAAGAAGTCAAAGATGATCTCGCCGAGGGGCATCGTGTAGCGCAGCTCGACCCGGGTCTCGGACAGGTAGTCCATCCCGCCGAGCTGTCCGCGCCGGCTCTGACACAGCTCCATGATCGCGCCGACGAACTCCGACGGCGCCAGGATCGTGATCTTGACCACCGGCTCGTAGACCTCGGCGACCTTGCCGCTGGGCCAGTCCGACGGGTTGGTCACGGTCAGGTCGTCCCCGTCGTCGGTGACGACCCGGTAGACGACGTTCGGCGCGGTCGAGATCAGGTCCAGGTCGTACTCGCGCTCCAGCCGGTCCCGGGTGATCTCCATGTGCAGCAGGCCGAGGAACCCGCAGCGGAAGCCGAACCCGAGCGCGGCCGAGGTCTCCGGCTCGTAGGTCAGCGCGGCGTCGTTGAGCAGCAGCTTGTCGAGCGCGTCGCGCAGGTCCGGGTACTGCGAGCCGTCCACCGGGAACAGGCCGGAGTAGACCATCGGGCGGGGCTCGCGGTAGCCGGTGAGCGGCTGCTCGGCCCCCTGGCGTTGCGAGGTGACCGTGTCGCCGACCTTGGACTGTCGGACGTCCTTCACGCCGGTGATCAGGTAGCCCACCTCGCCGACGCCGAGCCCGTCGGAGGGCTTCTGGTCCGGGGACACGATGCCGATCTCGAGCAGCTCGTGCACCGCTCCGGTGGACATCATCTTGATCCGCTCGCGCGGCTTCAGGCTGCCGTCCACCACCCGGACGTAGGTGACGACGCCACGGTAGGTGTCGTAGACCGAGTCGAAGATCATCGCCCGGGCCGGGGCGTCCGGGTCGCCGACCGGCGACGGGACCAGGCGCACGACCTCGTCGAGCAGCGCCTCGACGCCGTCGCCGGTCTTCGCGCTGACCCGCAGGACATCAGAGGGCTCGCAGCCGATGATGTGCGAGAGCTCGGCGGCGTAGCGGTCCGGGTCCGCGGCCGGCAGGTCGATCTTGTTCAGGACCGGGATGATCGTGAGGTCCTTCTCCATGGCCAGGTAGAGGTTGGCCAGGGTCTGCGCCTCGATCCCCTGCGCGGCGTCGACCAGCAGGATCGCGCCCTCACAGGCCTCCAGCGCACGGGAGACCTCGTAGGTGAAGTCGACGTGCCCGGGGGTGTCGATCAGGTGCAGGACGGTCTCGACGGGCTCGCCGGCAGCGCCCATGCTCGTTCCGCCGGCGCTGCTCTCGATGCCCTTGACCGTCCACGGCAGGCGGACGTTCTGCGCCTTGATCGTGATGCCGCGCTCACGCTCGATGTCCATCCGGTCGAGGTACTGAGCGCGGTAGTTGCGCGCCTCCAGCACGCCGGTCACCTGCAACATCCGGTCGGCCAGTGTCGACTTGCCGTGGTCGATGTGGGCGATGATGCAGAAGTTCCGGATGCGCTCCGGCGGCGTGAACGTGCGGTCGGCGTACGTCGTCACTCAGCAATCCATTCGCGTCGGGTCACGACCATCGTCCCACGTCGGCCGGGACGGGCCCGGGTCAGCCGTTCGACGCCCCGATCACCGCTCCCCCGCACTCATGGAGCTTCCGCGTCGCGGCGCCGCACGAAAGGGCCACGAGTGCGGCAGGGCCGGCGGTCGGCAACGACTGGCTCACACCGAGTCCCAGAAGCGGGTCAGGGCGTCCGCGCCGCGCTGCGGGTCCTGCGTCATCCACCAGTGCCCCAGGCCCTCGAGCACCACGGTGCGAGCGCCCGCCCGCTCGGCGGCGCGCCTGCGCTGCGGGTCGGTACCCACCATGTGGTCCTCGGTGACCAGCAACGACAGCCCCGGACGGACCGCGGCCTTGCCCAACTCCGCGCCCCGGCGTGCCACCACGGGCTGCGCGGCCGAGCGGTAGAGCGTCAGCACGCACTCACCCATGGTGGCGTCCATGCCCGCGGCTACCTTCGCCGCCACCCCGGCCGCCATCCCGGACTCGCTCATCCCGCGGGCCCGGTCGGCCACCGGAGCGCCGAACATCTGCCGCACCGCCTGCTCACCGGTCCCCGGGGTCTGCCAGGCCTGCGCCAGGTCGTGCCAGACGTAGTCCTGGTCGAACACGCCGACGACGTCGCTGGCCCAGCTGCGCAACAGGTCCGGGCGCGCCATCGCGACGTTCACGACGTGTCCGCCGCCCCAGTCGTGCCCGACCAGGTCCACCGGTTCACCGCCGCCGGAGCGCAGTCCCTCCAGCTCGGCGACCAGCCAGTCGCGGTAGCCGTCCATGGTCGCGGTGAACCCGTCCGGGACCGGCGCGCCGAACCCGGGAGGGGAGAGCAGCACGACGTCGCGGCCCTCCAGCCGTTCGACGAGCGGACCCCACACGTCCGCGGTCTCCGGGTTGCCGTGCACCAGTGCCACCGTCATGGTGAGGATCGTAGGGAGGAGCCCCGACAGTCCTGGTGCGGTATCCCCGCACCCCGGTCGGGGCGTCCCGACGGCGGGAGATAACATTGCTCGCTGAGCGCTCGGCGTGCTCGCCCGGAACGGTAGCCCGTTCGGCCTCGCCGGAGCCCCGGACGAACTCGAGCACCAAAGCCGATCTCACCAGGCAGGAAGACCAGAGGCAGACGCGTGGCCAACATCAAGTCCCAGATCAAGCGGGTCAAGACCAACGAGAAGCGCCGCGAGCGGAACAAGGCGGCCAAGTCGTCGGTCAAGACCGCGATCCGCCGTTTCCGCGAGGCCGCGGCGACCGGCAGCGAGAACGCGCCGGAGCTGCAGCGCAAGGCCGCGAAGGCACTGGACAAGGCGGCCAGCAAGGGCGCCATCCACCGCAACCAGGCCGCCAACCGCAAGTCGGCGATGGCCCAGCGGCTGAACAAGGTCGACGCCTGAGGTAGCCCCCTCCGCGTACCGACGACGGCGCTGCCCCCCCACCCCGGGGGGGCGCCCCGGGGGGGGGGGGCGCCCC
>JAKDNL010000484.1 GCA_030451825.1 Pseudonocardia sp.
CGGTCGCCGTAGGCGGTGAGCATCGCCATCTCGTCGATGACCAGCAGCTCGACGGGTGTGTCGGTCGAGGGGGTGCAGGCGCGGATGTTGTTCTCGCGCATCCAGTCCTGGCGCTCGCGCATGGCGTCGCGGAACTCGGTCAGGAGTTCGAGGGCTTCGGCCATGGTGGTGGCGTAGCGGGAGAACAGCGGTGCGCCCTGCTCGGTCTCCACGCCGCCTTTGAGGTCGACCATCCAGATCCGCACGGTGTTGTCCCGGATGCACGGCCCAGCAGCGCGCAGCGTGGACCAGAGGATGGAGCCCTTGCCGGATCCGGAGGCGCCGGCCACGAGTCGGTGCCCGCCGACGATGGAGGCGGTGAAGGGTTCGCCGTGTTCGTTGTCGCCGATCTCCAGCCCGGACAGGTCCACCTCGGCGGCGGTCTCGGGGATCTCGGGTGCGGGGATGACGCGGTCGAAGGGCATGTTCCACTCCACGACCACGGCCAGCACCCCGGGCCGGTGGCGGGTGATCGCGACCCGGTGCGCGATCAGCGCCTCAGCCAGTACCGGGGCCTTTTCTTGCCAGCCGGTGACGTCCTGGCCGCGGGCCATCCGGACGTAGACGGTGTCGATCGTCGGAGTCGCCGACCGGACGCGCAGGACGCGCGGGATCAGGGCTTCGCCGGTGTGGCGGTGTTCGCGGGTGAGTCCGCAGTCGGAGAGCACGGCGTGCCAGCGACGGCCGCGGTAGACCGACCAGCGCCGCCAGGACGCCCGCAGCCGCGGTGCTACGAACCGGTCGAAGGTCGGCGGGTGCGCCCGCCACCACACGAGCGTCAGCGCCGCGAGGACGCCGTACATGATCGCCGCACCGGCGAGGCCGAGGCAGAACACGGCGTAGGCCAGGGCGGCGGGGTTGAGGACGAACCCGGGGTGACGGGTCAGCCAGGCCAGGGCGCGCCACTCCCGACCGGAAGGGCGGGTGGTGCGCCGGGTGGAGTGCGCGGGTCCGCCGAAGCGGGATGCGTGCGCGGTACGGTTACTCATTGCTACCAGTCCTTATCCAGGGTGTGGGTAGCGGGACGCCCGCCGGTCGGTTCCGGCAAGAATGAGCTGGCGGGCGCCCCACCACCCGGTGGTCATCGGTTGGCGAGGACTCCGCGGGCGGAATCCAATTGCACGGTCAGATGGGCGACGTCGCGGGCGAGGTTGTCGTGGGTGTTCTTGAACCCGCCCGCCCGGAACGGAATGCCCTTCAACGATCGCCTCAGTTCGCGCATGGCGCGGTCGAGGTCTTCCACGGTGCGATCCACTGCTTTGGACATGGCTACTTTCTCCAGTCTCGTGAGATGAGTTCTGCTTCCCACTTCTTCGCCGAGGTCGCCATCACCCGCAGCGAGTTCTGCGCCTTCTTCGCCGAGGACTTGAGCTCGTCCGGGGTCGCGGCCGACCAGTGCCGACCACCCTCACCACCACCGGTGCCGCCGGACGTGGTGGCGAAGGTCTTGGCGCTGGCCCCCGCTGATGCCTTGACCCGCCCGGAGTCGGCGGTCTTCGCGGCGACCTTCTCGGCCTCCTGCACGGCGTCGCCGACCATCTGCAAGGCACGCCAGAACTCCCCGTACTTGCGCAGCGCACGCCGGTTGACCCGCGGGAGCTTCCGCGCCCTCGACCCGAGGGAGAAGTTGGCCGCCATGGTTCAGACCCCCTTGCGGATCGCGAGCTGCGCCAGCCGCAGCCCCTCCGCGACACCAGCCCGCCAGGCCTGCTCGGTCGGGACGGTCATCTCCTGACCGCGCGCCCAGCGGCGACGCTCGTGCTCCAGGCGCCGCACCAGCCGGCCCACACCCGCGCCCGGCTTACGGGGCCGCGCCATCGTCGTTGCGCTCATCGCAGAACTCCCATCTGTGCCGGCGAATCCGCGACGCGGATTTCGCCTTCCCCGAAACAGCCCGGGCAGGTGCCCGAACCGCCACACGATTCACACTCGACCCTGTCTATGGAGTCGCCGTAGCCGTCGCACATATCGCAGGCGCGACTACCAGTGCACTCGCCACACACCATCTGTGATCACTCCCAGATTTGGGCACGGCGGTGCCCATGGTGGAATTACTCAGGATTTGCCGGAGACGATTCCCCGCCCCGGAAATACCGCGCGGGTGGCCGGATCAGGCGGCCGACACCGCTCCCAACTCTGCCCCCACGGTCATCTGCGCGGCCGTCTCGTCCTGACCCTGCGTCAGATCACGCTCGGCCCGGTCCAGGCACTCCCGCAACCGGCCGATCTCCTCACGGGGCAGGAACAGCGTCACCGCGCCACCCGAGCCCGACACCCGCACCATCACCCGGTCCTGCAACGGATAGGCCACCGGTTGCAGGACGGTGCCCGCGTAGACGTGCATCGAGACGTCCACCGTCGAGGTCGGCAACAACCCCGGGCGGCTCACTGCTCGCCCTCCTGGCCGTCCTTGCCACGACGCGCCGGCATCGGCGCCGGGGTCGCGTGCTTGAGACCCATCGCCTTGAACGCCACCCCCGAGATCGACCGACCATCCGGGCTGTCGATCTGATACGGGTTCAGCTTCGCGTCGATCAGCTGTACCCGCCCGTCCTCCGGGAACCCCTCCCCCGGATCCGCAGTCAGCGTCACCTTGATCTCCTCACCCTTCGGCGCCCGCTGCCCCGCCGGAACCTGCAACTTCGCGAACAACGACACCACGAACTGCGTCACACCCTCGCGATCGGTGATCGGCACCAGCGCGCCGTTGTCGTCCTCGCGAGTCTTCGGCGCGGGCGGCTCCACGATCGTGAGCTTGTAGCCGTCCAGCACCACCGGGATGTCCCTCATGTCTCCTCCATCGCTTGGCTATCTTGGCTAGCCATGTCAGATTGAAGCACATGGCTAGCCATGTCAAGGGTTTGGGTGAGAATCTGGCTAGCCGGGCTAGTCAGCCGTTACGATCGCGGACGTGAACGCACCCGCCGACTTCCTCGCGCGCCTGGACCCGGATGACCCGCGCACGCCCTCCGCGCAGATCACCAACCAGATCCGCGCCGCGATCAAGCTCGGCAAGCTCCAGGCAGGAGAGCGGCTGCCGTCCCAGCCCGACCTGGCCGAGCGGTACGGGGTCGCGCGCGAGACCGTGAAGGCCGCTCTCCGCCCCCTCTACGCCGAGCGTCTGCTGATCAGCCGCCAGGGAAGCGGGGTGTTCGTACGGGCGCAGACCGAGCTACCGGTCGGGCTCCGGCCGCACATCGCAGCAGCGTTCGAGCGCCCGCACGTGGCGATCGACTTCGCGGGCTTCTCGGGGGAGACGCTGGCCAACACCCTCGCCGAGGTGCTGGACAAGGTCCGCGCCGGGCGTCTGACGCCCGAGTCCATCGCCGTCCGGATGATGCTGTCGGATCCGTCGGTTCCGCTCGCGCTGCCGTGCCGTGCCGATACCGCGGCCGATGACCCGGCGGTTCGGAAGCGCGCGGACCGGATCACCCGCCGAGCGATCGACAGCATCGTGGACGGGGTGCAGGAACTCGCCGAGCTCGGTCTGGTCAGCTCCGCTACCGCTGAGGTTCGCGCCCATAGCGCCTCTCCGTTGTTCAAGCTCTACCTGATCAACGACGAGGAAGCGTTCTTCGGCTTCTACCCCGTGCTGGAGCACGTCGTCACCATCGACAAGCAGCCCGTCTCGATCTTCGACCCGATGGGCAAGGACGCGACCCTGTTCCACTTCTCGACCGGCGACGACGGCGATACCTCCAACGGGCCGCTGTACGTCGCTCAGGCCCGAACCTGGTTCGACTCGTTGTGGTCCACGATCAGCCGCGAGTACCCGGCATGAGACCCACCACCGACGCTCGTGCTCGACTTGCCGAGCTGATCGCGGGCGCTGGCGCGCTGCTGCTCGACTTCGACGGGCCCGTCTGCCACCTGTTCTCCGGCTACCCGGCCCGCGAGGTGGCATCTGCTGTGCGCCGGTTCGCGCACGAGCACGGCGGGGACCTCACCGAGACCCGGACCGACGACCCGCTGGTCCTGCTTCGGGTCGCCTACCAGCGCTCCCCGGGGTTCGGCCGAGACGTCGAGGCGTTCGTCATCGAGCAGGAGACCCACGCCGCGGGTTCGGCCGAGCCCACGGCCGGGGCGCACGACACGATCCACGCAGCACATGCTGCCGGTGTCCCGGTCCTGGTCGTCAGCAACAACTCCGAGCGGGCCATCCGGGGCTACCTGGCCCGCCACGAGCTGACCGACGCCGTATCGCAGGTGATCGGGCGACCGTTCGCACGCCCCGAGCAGATGAAGCCCGATCCGCACCTGGTGAGCCTTGCGCTCGACATGGCCCGGGTCAGCCCGCACGCCGCTGTGTTCGTGGGGGACTCGATCACCGACATCCTCGCCGGGACGGCCGCCGGCGTCCGCTGCATCGGCTACGCGAAGCAGACCGAGCGGGCCGAGGGGCTCGCCGATGCCGACGCCGATCTCGTGCTCGACTCCATGGCCGACGTCGCCGCCGCGTTCAGCCGCCGATGAGCGTCACACTCGATCCGACCGTCGAACGCGCCATCCGACAACGCTGGCCCGAGCGGGCGGACCACTGGATGGCGGACCTGCCCGAGCGGCTCGACGTGCTCTGCCATGAACTAGGCGTGACGCCGCGCCGATGCTTCCCCTCTCGTTTCGCCCTCGTCGTCGAGGCCGAGTCACCGAGTGGCGCCGCGCTGGTGATCCGATCCACGCCAGACCCGGGAGCCGGCCACCAGACAGCGGTTCTTGAACGGCTGGCCGCCGCGGACCTTGCTCCGGTCGTGCACCGGGTCGACCGGACACCGTGTGCCGTCTGGACGGTCATGGACGCGGTCCGACCAGGCACGCCGCTCGACACAGCGGAGCCGAGCACGATCCCGTCCGACGGAGTCGTCAAGCTGCTGCGTGGTCTCGCAGCGGGGGAACCCGGGCCTGCTGACCTGCCCGATCTGACCGAGTGGATCACTCCTCGTCTGACCGATCCGCCGCTCGATGACCAGCCCCCGCACGGCGGCCCCGCCTCGGAGCATGAGCGGCTGCGCGCGATGGACGTGCTCGGGGAACTCGCCCGGTCTCGGCGGACCGAGCTGTGCCACGGAGATCTGTCTCCGGGCAACGCCCTCATCGCTGGCTCCCGTCTGCTGCTCATCGACCCGCGCGGGATCAACGGCGAAGCCGCCTACGACGTCGCGGCGCTCGCGCTGAAGACCAGCCGCCATGACGTGACGCTGGCACGCGCCGCAGCCGCTGGATTGGCCCGGACTGTCGATGTAGACCCGGACCGCGCCGAGCAGTGGGCCATCGTCGCCGCCGCTGCCACAGTCTGACCCCTCACCGGTTGAGAGGATTTCAGTCGTGAGCCGCATTCACTCGGTTGCCGTAGTCGGTGTTGTCGTCCGGGATGACGGGCTTGTGCTCGCCGCGCAGCGGCGGGACAATGTGAACGATCAGGCGATTCCCCCACGATTCGCCTGTTCGATCACGCGATTCCTC
>JAKDNL010000485.1 GCA_030451825.1 Pseudonocardia sp.
GGTGAGCGAGGGGACCCTCCGGGACCGGGTGGCACCGGGTGGGGACGGGATTGTCGGGGGTGCTCGCTAGCGTGGGCCCATGCAGATCGGGGCGCACGTGCGCGACGCCGAGGACCCGCTGGCCGAAGCCGCCGAGGTGGGCGCGGACGTCGTGCAGATCTTCCTGTCCGACCCGCAGGGCTGGAAGAAGCCACCGCCGCACCCGAAGGCGGCCGAGCTCGCCGCCTCCGAGGTCGGGGTCGTGGTGCACGCGCCGTACACCGCGAACGTGGCCTCGCCGAACAACCGCATCCGGATCCCGTCGCGCAAGATCGTGACCCAGCACGCGGCCGGCGCGAGGGAGGTCGGCGCGATCGGCCTGGTCGTGCACGGCGGGCATGTGACGAAGGACGAGGACCCGGCGGTCGGCATCGACAACTGGCGCAAGTTCGTCGAGCGCCAGGCCGGCGAGGGCGGGTTCGACGTCCCGATCTTCCTGGAGAACACCGCAGGCGGGGACAACGCGATGGCCCGCCGGTTCGACGCACTGGGCCGGCTCTGGGACGCGATCGGCGAGTTCGGCGTCGGTTTCTGCCTCGACACCTGCCACGCGTTCGCCGGTGGGGAGGAGCTCGCCGGCGTCGTGGAGCGCGCGAAGGCGATCACCGGGCGGATCGACCTGGTGCACCTGAACAACTCCCGCGACGGGTTCGACTCGGCACGCGACCGGCACGCCAACATCGACTCGGGGACGATCGAGCCGGGCGTGCTGGCCGACGTCGTCGCCGTAGCCGGCGCGCCGGTGATCGTGGAGACCCCACCCGATGGCCAGGCCCGCGACATCGCCTACCTGCGCGAGCACGCCCCCACGATCTGACCGGGCCGCCCGGCGGGCTCACTTCCAGGCGAACACCGGCTGTTCCAGGTGCGCCACCCGGGTCGTGCGCCCGTGCAGCACGAGCTCCCGGAACTGGTAGAGGACCGCGCCGGTGGGCGCGTGCACGAACCGGTCGAACAGCGGCACCTGGATCACCGGCGCGTCCGACTCCGGGATGGTCAGGAACCGCGGCTCGTGGTCGATCTCGCGCAGCGGGACCCGGTGCAGCGAGCCGACCTCGTCCGGGTTCGGTGCCGGCTCACCGGCGTCGCCGGCCCACAGCACCACCGGTGTCATCACATAACCGGAGCGGGTCGGGTAGTCGTCGAGCAGGCCCAGCACCCGGTCCTCGCCGAGGGAGAGCCCGACCTCCTCGGACACCTCGCGACGGGCCGCCTCGGTGATCGACTCGCCGGGGTCGGCCCGGCCACCGGGCAGCGCCCACTGCCCGGAGTGCGCGCGCAGCGACCGGGCGCGACGGGTGAGCAGGAACGTCAGCTCGTCCGCCAGCGGGCCGTCACCGGTGGCGCCGGGGGCGGGGATCAGCGTCATCGTCACCGCCGCGGTCTTGCGCCCGTCCCGCTCCGCCTCGCCGGTGGCCCGCCGGGAGAACCCGGCGAGCGCCTCGACGACCGCCGCGCGCAACACCTCTGTCCGGCCCACCGGCCCCACCCCTCTTGTCGGATCGACCCTCTTATCGGATCGATGACGAGTAACCGGCCTCACCGGCCGGGACCGGCATCCGCCTCCGGTGCGGACGACCGGCGGGGCAACGCGGCCGGCCACACCGGGTCCACCTCGGGCGACCCGTCGGAGCGGCGCAGGATCGCCCGCACCACCAGCACGCACAACATCACCACAACGGCGTCGCGCACCACCACCGTCGCCAGGAACACGTCCGGTGGCAGCCCCTTGTTCGCCACCCCGATGTACTGGAACATCCGCGGCACCCAGACCAGCGCGTCGACCGTCATCCATGCCAGCAGCAGCCGCCAGCGGGGGAGCGCGAGCACCGCCAGCGGGACCAGCCAGAGCGAGTACTGCGGGCTCCAGACCTTGTTCAGCAGCAGGAACGCGGCGACGGTGAGGAAGCAGAGCTCGGCCACCGCGGGCGGGTGCGGAGCCCGGAAGGTAAGCAGGGCCAGGCCGGCGAACGCCACGATCATCACCACCGCGACCACCGTGTCCAGGACAGCCGGGACCTGACCGCTCTGCAACGGGCCGTCGAACCCTGACCAGCCGGTGAAGTAGCTGATCACGAACCAGATCGAGTCCGGATCGGCCGGTCGGGTCCGGTTCAGGTTGAAGAACTCGGTCCAGCCGCGGAACCACAGGGCCGCGACCGGCACGTTGACCAGCACGAACGTGCCGACCGCGGAAGCGATCAGCGGAACGGCGGTGCGGAGCCCGCCGTCGTCGCGGCGACGCAGCCCGACCAGCAGGACGGGCAGCAGCAACAGCAGCGGGTAGAGCTTGAGCGCTCCGCCGATCCCGAGCAGCACCCCCGCCAGGACGGGTCTGCGCCCGCGCAGGGCGACCAGCCCGCCGGTCGCGGCGACCACCGCGAGCGCGTCGAAGTTCGTGAACACGTGCACCAGCGCCAGCGGGGACAGCGCGACCAGCGCCGCGTCCCACGGCCGGTCCGGGCGCAGGTGGTACACGCCGGCGCAGACCGCCAGCCAGGCCAACGCGAGCCAGAAGGCCGTGATGTCGAAGTACACGACGACGTCGAGCGCGGTGGGCAGCGGCAGGGTCTCCGCCAGCCACTGCCAGCCGTCGGTCAACTGGGCGTTGGTCCACTGGAAGAAGCCGGTGAGCACCGGGTACTCCATGTACCGCTCGGTCCGGGAGCCGTCCGCCGCGGTGTCGAACCAGGCGTCGCGATAGGGCAACCCGCCGTCGGCGAGGCCCTCGCCTCCGTAGAGCGGAACGGTGTCCGAGTAGCACATCGCGACGTACTGACGGTCGTTGCGCCAGTCGAGCGACAGTGCGCCGTCGGCGTCGCGGTACTGCTGCAGGCAAGGGGACTTGCCCAGCCAGGCCAGGGCCAGCACGACGATCGCGAACAGCAGAACGACCCGCAACGGCGTCCAGTACCGCGCCCGCCCCACCAGCGCGTGCCGGCCGAGCGGGCCGCCGACGACCCGGCTGGCCGCGGCGGCGAGCGGTTCGGTCCAGGTCGGGATCGTGCGTGCGCCGGGCGGCCGGTCCTCATCAGAGGAAGTCAGTTGTTCTCTCCACCGTTGTCGCCGCCGCCGTCGCCGCCGTCGCCGCTGTCCCGACCACCGTCGCCGTCGTCCCCGCCGTCGCCGTCCCGTCCGCCGTCGTCGCCGGAGTCCCCACCGTTGTCACGATCGCCGTTGTCGCCGTCGCCGCCGTTGTCGCCGCCGGAGTCCCCGCCGTTGTCGGAGTCACCGGAGTCCGGGGACCTGCTGGAGTCATCACCGGCGTCGTTCCCGTCGGACGGGCTCGGTGCACCGGTCGTCGGCTCCGGCGTCGGCGGGACCGAGGGGGCCTCCGGCGACGGTGCCGGACCGATCGGCTCGAAGTCCGAGAAACGCTCCGTCGGCGTGCCGTCGAGCACGTCGTTCATGAACGACTGCCAGATCGACCCGGGCAACATCCGGCCGTAGATCGGACGTCCGGCCGAGTTCTTGATCGGGGTGTTGTCGTCGGTGCCGACCCAGACCGCGGTCGAGACCGACGGCGTGAAGCCCACCGTCCAGGCGTCGTTGTTCTGCCCCTCGGTGCTGCTCTGCACGGTGCCGGTCTTGGCCGCCACCGGCCGGCCGCCGGACAGGTCGATCCTCGAGGAGCTCGCGACGTCGGTCATCGACTCGGTCACGTTGCGCGCGACATCGGCGTCCATCACCTGCCGGCCGGTGTCGGTGGCGCCCCGGTCGAAGATCACCCGGCCGTCGCCGGCCGTCACCTTGGCCACCATGTACGGCTCCCGGTACATGCCGTCCGCGGCGAACGTCGCGTAGGCCGACGCCATGTCCTGCGGATGTACCTCCCGGTCGCCCAGCGCGATGCCGCCGGTCGGGTTCGGCAGCAGGTCGGCCGGGATACCGGCCTGGTGCGCGGCCTCGGCGACCTTCGCCGGGCCGACGTCCAGACCGATCTTGTAGAAGATCGTGTTGATCGACTTCGTCATCGCCGTCTTCACCGAGCACTGCCCGCAGCTGTCGCCCTCGGAGTTCGCGACCGTCGTGCCGGCGAAGGTCTGCGGCGAGGAGCCGTCGTAGATCGTGCCGAGACCGATCGGGTTCGGGCCCTGCAGAGCGGCGGCCAGCACGAACGGTTTGAACGACGAGCCGGGCTGCTTGAGCACGTTCGCGTAGTCCAGCCCGACGCCGTCCTCGCCGCCGTAGTAGGCGAGGACCGCTCCGGTCTTCGGGTCCACCGACACCAGCGAGGAGCGCAGGTTGCCGGGCTGGCCCTTCATCACCTTCTCCACCGCGTCGCCCGCTTCCTCCTGGGCCTCCGGATCGATTGTGGTGGTGACGGTCAGACCCTGGGTGTTGATCTCCTGCTCGCTGATCCCGAGCCTGTCGAGCTCCGCGCGGGCCTGGTTGTAGATGTGCCCGCGGTCGTCGCCGGGGATGCCGCCCTCGGTGCTGGAGGGCTGCTTCCACTCCGGGAACGTCTGCTTCGCCCGGTCGGCCGGGGACATCCAGCCCTGCGCCACCATCCCGTCGAGCACGAAGTTCCAGCGCTGGGTGGACCTTTCCAGGTTCTTCGCCGGGTCCCAGCGCGACGGAGACTGGATCAGGCCCGCGATCACCGCGGCCTCGGAGGCGCCGAGGTCCTGCACGTTCTTGCCGAAGTAGGCCTGGCTGGCCGCCTGGATGCCGTACGCCCCGCGGCCCAGGTAGATCGCGTTGAGGTAGTTCTCCAGGATCTGCTCCTTCGTGTACTCCTTGGAGATCTTCGCGGCGAGCACGACCTCCCGGTACTTGCGGAACAGCGAGATCTCGTCCTGCCCGGTGGTCACCTTGATGTACTGCTGGGTGATCGTCGAGCCACCGCCGACCCCGCCGTTGAGCTGGCTCCACACCGCCCGGCCGATGCCGCTGATGTCGAAGCCGGGGTTGGAGAAGAACGTGCGGTCCTCGGCCGCGAGCACGGCCTGCCGCACCGGCAACGGCACCTGGTCCAGCGTCACGCTGGTGCGGTTGACGTTGTCCGGGCGCACGGTCGCCAGCGGCGAGCCGTCCTCGAACGTGAAGCTGGCCACCTGGGTGACGGCGATGTCCTCGGCCTTGGGCACCGAGAACAGCACCCAGCCGATCGCGAAGGCGATGATCGGGGCGATCACGGCGAGGCCGAGCAGGATCCAGATCCACCGGCGAATCCGCCGCCACCCCTTCTTCTTCGGCCCGCGGCCGGGCCCGTCGCCACCCCGGTTCCCGGTGCCGGGGCCTCCGGGCGGGCGCCCGCCCCCCCCCCCGGCCCTCCGGGCCAGGGTACGGGCGACCGCCGTCGCGGAACCGGCACCCGAGCGGGCGGTCGCCGGCTCGAAGTGCCCGACGGACTCCTCGTGCGTGAGCAGCTGCGGCGGCCCCTGCGGCGGCCCCTGACCGGCCGGCGCGGGGCGCGGCGGCACCGGGTTCGGCCCACGATCCTGCCGGA
>JAKDNL010000043.1 GCA_030451825.1 Pseudonocardia sp.
CGCCGGGGGTTTTCTGTACTGGGGGGGGGGGGGGTGTCCCGCGCCCCGGGCAGCAAAACCCGCGCACGGGCGGAGATACGGTCGTGGTGTGACGCGCATCGGCTTCCTGGGCCCGCACGCCACGTTCACCGAGCAGGCGCTGCGCTCGCTGCCCGCGTCGCAGGGCGCCGAGCTGGTCCCGCTGCCCGGGTCGCCGGCCGTGCTGGCCGCCGTCCGCGACGGTTCGGTGGACGCGGGGTGCGTGCCGATCGAGAACAGCGTGGAGGGCGCCGTCCCCCCGGTCCTGGACGGGCTGGTGGACGACCCGCCGTTGATGATCGTGGCCGAGGCGCTGGTCGCGGTCCGGTTCGTGCTGCTGGCCCGGCGCGGTACCTCGCTCGACGACGTCGGCTCGGTGGCCTCGCACGGGCACGGGATCGCCCAGACCCGCGGCTGGCTCGCCGGGCACCTGCCCGCCGCCGAGGTCCGGGTGAGCTCGTCCACGGCGGAGGCGGCGGCACAGGCCGCGCGCGGTGAGGTGGATGCCGCGGTGTCCTCGCCGCTGGCCGCCGAGCAGCACGGTTTGGACGTGCTGGCCGACGACATCGCCGACAACCCCGGTGCGGTCACCCGGTTCGTGCTGCTGACCAGCCCCGGGCCACCGCCGGCGCCGTCCGGCCGGGATCGCACGACGCTGGCCGCGACCACCCGCAACCAGCCCGGCACGCTGCTCGGCCTGCTCACCGAGCTGGCGCTGCGCGGCATCGACCTGACCCGGATCGAGTCCCGCCCGATCAAGGACCGGCACGCCGAGTACTGGTTCCATCTGGACTGTTCCGGGCACGTCGCCGAACCGGCGATGGGCGAGGCGCTGGCCGCGCTGCACCGGCGCTGCGACCGGGTCCGGTTCCTCGGCTCGTTCCCGCGCGCCGGCGACGTCGCCGGTCCGGCTCCGGGCGCGGGTAGCCCGGCCGTACCGCTCGGCGCGGCGTCGGCCGAGCAGTTCTCGGCCGCGCAGCGCTGGCTGGCCGGGCTCCGGGATGGGACGTCCACGTGAGCTCGGCCTTCCTCGGCACGGACGAGGCCTTCCCGGCACGCGACCCCGCCGTCCCCCCGGACGACGGTGCGCTGCGGCTGGTCCTCGTGCGGCACGGGCGGACGCCGTCGAACGTGATCCGCGCACTGGACACGGCGCTGCCCGGCCCGCCGCTGGACGAGCTCGGCCGCGCCCAGGCCGCGGCCGTGGCCGAGCTGTTCGTGGACTGGCCGGTGCGGGCGGTCTTCGCGTCCCGGGCCACCCGGGCGCAGCAGACGGCGGCCTCGATCGCGGACCGGCTCGGCCTGCCGGTGACGACGCTGGACGGTGTGCACGAGATCTTCGTCGGGGAGCTGGACGGCCTGGCCGACGACGCGTCGCGGGCCCTGTTCGGCGAGATCTTCGCGTCCTGGTGGGACGGCGACCCGGACCGTCCGCAGCCCGGTGGCGAGTCCGCGACCGACCTGCGCGCCCGCTTCCTGGCCGACGTCGAGCGGGCGCTGCACGGGATCGACTCGGGCACGGTGGTCGTGGTCAGCCACGGTGCGGCGATCCGGCTGTCCTGTGCGGCGCTGCTGCAGGGCCGCGAGGAGGCCGGGCGGGGCCGGCTCAGCCCGCTCCCGAACACCGGACGGGTAGTGCTGCGCCGGGACCCGGAGGGCTGGTCCCTGGAGCTGTGGGACCTGATTCCCGAGATTCCCGACTACTGAGCTGAGTACCTCCAGCGCCTCCCGGCACCGGTACGGGCTCAGCCCCAGCCGAGCTCGTGCAGGCGTTCCTCGGCGATGCCGAAGTGGTGCGCGATCTCGTGCACGACGGTGATCGCGACCTCGTCGACGACCTGCTCGTCGTCGTCGCACATCTCCAGCACGGCGTCGCGGTAGATCGTGATCCGGTCCGGGAGCTCGCCGCCGTAGTCGCTGGTGCGCTCCGTCAACGCGATGCCCTCGTAGAGGCCCAGCAGCTCGGGCTCCTCGGGGTTGCGGTCCTCGACCAGCACGACGACGTTGTCCATCCGCGCGGTCAGCTCGGCCGGGACCAGGTCCAGGGCGTCCGAGACCAGCTCCTCGAAACGCCCCGGCGTCATCGACACGCTCACGAGGTACCCACGTCTCAGGGTTGCAGTCCGGGCAGGCCGGGCGGGATGTTCGGCAGGCCCGGCTCCGGCGTCGACGGCGCGACCGGACCACCCGAGGCGCCCCCGTCGCCGGACGGAGCGTCGCCCGAGCTCGGAGCGGTACCCGCCGTCGGCGGGGCGTCCGTCGCGGACCCGTCCGGCGCGGGCGGCGTGCCGGGGGCCGACGGGGCGGCGCCGGCCGGGGGTGCCGGCTGGCCGCTGACGCTGAGCGCGCCCTTCACCGAGCCGGTGATCGCGGCGAACCCGCTGCCGTCGGGCAGCAGCGTCGCGAGATTGCAGTTGACCTTCCGGCTGCCGGCGTTCCAGGACGCCTCGGAGAGGTTGTCCCAGTAGACGGTGAGCTTGTTCTGCTCGATCGCCTGCTTGTTGGCGCCGGCGAAGGTGTCGGCCGCCTTCTGGCAGGTGGGCTGCAGGAAGCCGTCCTGCTCGTCGACCGAGGGCGGGCCCTCCGTGAACTGGGTGCCCAGGTCGACGACGCCGACCGACTCGACGGCGTGCGGTGTGCCACAGTTCACCGGGTCGCCGATGGTGCGCCCGTCGATCCCCAGGCAGGTACCGGCCGGCACCACGGCGGACTGGTCCTGCGCCGCGACCTTGCCGGTGATCGGGGTCATCGTCCCGGACCGCGACGCCGACTGCAGGCCGCAGCGCATGCCGCGGTCGCCGCCGTCCCAGCGGGCCTGCGACGGCTTGAGCGCGCCGACCCGGAACTTGCCGTCCGGGTCGAACTTGTTCTTCAGGTAGCCGTTGACCACCGGCGTGCAACGCTCGGCGACGAGCTTCTGCCAGCCCTGGTCGTTCGGGAACACCGGCTGGTCGAGCAGCTTCACGTTGCCGGCCTGCTCGAACAGGTGCGGCCGGGCGCAGTCCACGGCCGCGGTGTCCGCGGCGTCCGGGCGGCTCCAGCTCAGGCACACCCCCGCGGTGTCCGGCGGGGGCGGTATCGGCGGCGGCTCGTCGGCGGCCTGGGTCGCGCCGGCGCCACCTCCCCCGGAGGAGGCGAACGAACCGAGCACCGGAACCTGCGTGCCGACGAACGAGTCCAGCGACGCCACCACCAGCATGAGGAACGCACCGGCCAGGATCCCGGCGCCGATCCGTCGCGCGGTGGAGGTCGTCGACGCCCCGTTCCGGCGTCCCGGACGGACGGGGGTGCGCCGGTCCAGCCCGGCCGGGGCGACGGCGTCACCCCCGGGCGTCATAGCCGTCGTCTGCTGCTCGACGAGCGCGGTCCGGGGCCCGGATTCCCGCCGCCGGGGCTCTGCCGACGAGCCGACGGCGGTGCGGCCGTAGCGGCCGTCGTACCCGTCGTAGGCGTCGACGACCGCGGTCGATCCGGTATCACCGGGACCGGCCGGGGCGGCGTGGCGGCGACGAGGGGGAGCGGCGCCATGTGGGGAGACGGGGTCCATGACGTCGTCCATGATGCCGTGCGCTGCGCACCGGATTCACCCGGGATCACCCGCCGCGCGGCGGTCGGTCGGCCGCGTGCTGCGAGTGACGACCGGCGTGGCCGAGACGTTGTGAAATGGATACCGTCCGTCGGAGGAGTGCGCCCGGGTGCCGGGTTCGGGAGCCGGTACGGTGCGTATGGGGGTGAACCATGACCGACGACGGACGACACGCGGCGGGCGACGGGTCCGGGGGGACCGGGCAGCCCGGCGGCCCTGAGGACGGCGGACCGGCCGAGGACGCGCCGACGACACCCGGCCGGATGCGGCGCCAGGACGAGAGCACCGCGCCGCGAGAGCCCACGCTGGCCGAGGCACGCGCGCGCGAGCAGAAGATCCGCTCCGACCGCGAGGCGGTGCGGCTCAAGCAGGCGCGCAGCCAGAAGAACAAGCGACTGCTGATCGGCGGCGGGGCGACCGTCGGCGTGGTCGCGCTGATCGCGGCCGTCTACGCGGCCTCGTCGAGCGGCGAGGAGGTCGAGGCGCGCTGCACCGACGAGAACGGCGTCGTCGTCGAGGACTCCAACTGCCAGCAGGCGGCCGGCGAGGGCAACGTCAGCAACGGTGGCGGCGGGTTCGCGTTCGTCCCGATCTTCCTCGGTGGCGGCGGCCGGCAGTACCACTACAACTACGGTGGCTCCGGTCGTGTCGGCCAGGTCGCGACCGGCGGGAGCGTCTCGGCGCCACCCAAGGGGGCGACCGTGAAGAGCGGCACGTCCGGCAGCACGATCTCCCGCGGCGGTCTCGGCGTGGGCAGTAGCGGGAGCAAGGCCGGTAGCGGCTCCAGCGGTTCCAGCAGCGGGAGCTGACGACACCACATGCGTCGCGAGCGGGGCACCCCACGTCGGGGGTGGCAGAAGTCGGTTGCCGAACAGGGCCTGGTGTTCGGGATCCCGGGCCGGGACGCGGCGGGGCGGGACAGCCGTCCGTACTGGGACGAGTCCGTGCACTACGTGTTCGAGATGGACGAGATCCTGTCCATGGAGGCGGACGTCGAGGTCCTGCACTCGATGTGCCTGGACGCCGTCGACCATGTCGTGACCACCGAGCGGTTCGCCGACTTCGGGCTGCCGGAGTGGTGCTGGGAGGCCGTCGCGTCGTCCTGGAAACGGCACGACCCGTACGTCTACGGCCGGTTCGACCTGCGCTACGACGGGTCCGGCCCGGCGAAGATGCTGGAGTACAACGCCGACACCCCGACGTCGCTGCTCGAGGCGTCGATCCTGCAGTGGAACTGGCTGCAGGACGCCCACGGCGACGACGACCAGTGGAACTCGCTGCACGAGAAGCTCGTCGAGCGCTGGGGCGAGATCAAGGCGTCGCTGCCCAGCGCGGAGGTGCACTTCACCTGGTCCAGTGCGGACTCCTCGGGTGAGGACCACATCACCGTCGGCTACCTGCAGGAGACCGCCGCCGAGGCCGGGCTGGACACGGTCGGGCTGGCGATCGAGGACATCGGCTGGGACGCAGGCCTGGACCGGTTCGTCGACCTCGAGGAGGCCCCGATGGCGGGGGTCTTCAAGCTCTACCCGTGGGAGTGGATGCTCGGCGACGAGTTCGGCAAGCACGTCGCACGGAGCCTGCCGGACACGCTCTGGCTGGAGCCGCTGTGGAAGTCGCTGCTGTCGAACAAGGCGCTGCTCGCGGTGCTCTGGGAGATGTACCCGGGACACCCGAACCTGCTGCCCGCCTACCTGCGTGACCCGGGGATGCTCACCGAGTACGTCAAGAAGCCGCTGCTCGGCCGCGAGGGCTCGAACATCTCGGTGGTCTCGCCGGGCAGCGAGGTCGCCACCGGCGGGGTGTACGGCGAGGAGGGCTTCGTCTACCAGCTCTTCGCCCCGCTGCCCGAGTTCGACGGCTTCCGCCCGGCCCTGGGCGCCTGGGTCGTCGGCGACACCGCCGCCGGTCTCGGTATCCGGGAGACGGCCGGCCTGATCACCGACGACGGCGCAGCGTTCATCCCGCACCGCATCCCCGAGTAGCACCCCGGGCGGCCCCGGCCCCTCGACAACAGCACCTCCCGACAGCCGGTACCCGCCACACCCGTTTCGAACCGGACGAATCGCCCTGATCCGCCCGGACCGCTCCCCACTCCCGGAGGTTCCCGTGACGACCACGGTGCTGGCACAGGACGCGATCTACTGGAGCCTCGTCGGCCGCGGTGTCGGCGCGATCCTGCTCTACGCCGTGATCGGCGTGCTGCTCATGCTGCTCGGTTTCTGGGCGATCGACCTGACCACGCCGGGCAAGCTCCCGCAGATGGTCCGGGCCGGTCTGCCGAACGCGGTGACGATCACCGCCGCCGGGATGCTGTCGATGGCGTTCATCATCGTCATCGCGATCTACAGCTCGTCCGGCTCGCTGCTCGAGGGCATCCTGTCGTCGCTGATCTTCGGCCTGGTCGGGATCGTCGCGCAGGTCGGCGCCGTGCGGCTGCTGGAGTGGGTGACCCGGATCGACATCGGCGAGGTCATCCAGTCCGAGGAGCGCCGCGCCTCGGCGAACGTCGTGGCCGCCGCGCACGTGGCGCTGGGCCTGATCGTCGCCGTCGCGGTCCTGTAGCGCCGCCCGCCGCCCGCCGCCGCCCCGCGCGCGGCGCATCGGCCGGCGCGCTGCCCTTCGGTCCGCGCTCGCGGCCGCGCGCGCATCACGACGGCCGGAGCGCAGGCGGCCGGGGTCAGGAGCCGGTGACCTTCTCGGCGAGCTTCCTGTCCAGCGCGACGCGGGTGAGCGCCGCGGAGAACTCGGCGAGCCGGTCGTCGGGCACCAGGTCGGCGAGAGCCTTCTCGTCCTCGGGCAGGCCCAGACGCCGCGCGCCGTCGAGCGCCTTGCCGTCGACGGTCGGGCGCAGCTCCGGCCAGAGCGCCTGCGCCTCGCGGGTGAAGATGTCCGCCCCGACCGGCCCGAGCCGGGGGAACGCGGTCAGCAGCTCGCGGACCTTTCCCGGGTCACCGTCCGCCTCCGCGCGGAGCCCGCGCAGGTCACCCCGGTAGCGGTCGAGGACAATCTCGGCGGCCTCGCCGAGCGCGGTGGACATCTGCTCGTCGACGCGGGTGTAGTTCGCCCGGTCCATCGCCTCCACCCGCTGCTGCCTCGCGTCGCGCATCTTCTCCGGTGTACCCATGCCGGAGGACACCGGTTCGCGGGTCGCGGCGACCGCCAGGTCGGCCTGCACCCGGGTGGAGGGCAGCGTGGCCAGCACGAGCAGGCGGTAGAGCGGGGCGGGCTTGTCGTCGAGCGTGATCCCGGCCTCGGCGGCGTAGGTCCGCCCGGCCGTCTCCAGCAGGGCCTCGACGGTGCTGTAGGCGTCGCTCATGAGCGACGCCTACCCGCTCGGGAGCGTGGTCACTCTCCGGTGGTCCGGCTCCCGTGGTCCGGGCTGCCTGGCCGGGGCCGCGGTCGAGCGCGACACGAGAGGGGTCGACGGGCCGTGCGAGCCCCGTCATGTCCATCTCGGCCGTCGCCCGGACCCGGACCGCCCAGGCGCCCCCGTTCCGCCCCGGTGATCGCCGTTCCGGGACCGGGAGGTGCGTCGTCCGGTCCCGGAACGCCGATCACGGATCAGGCGGGGCCTCAGCCCAGCGCGGTGATCGCGTCCACCCGGGCCTGCGGCGGCGGCATGGCCTCGATCTCGGTGCGCACGGCGCGTGCGGTGGCGGCCAGCTCGCCGTCGTGCAGCAGGCGGTTCAGCGCCTCCGCGGTGACCTCCCCGGCGATCCCGGCCCCCCGCGCGCCGACCAGCTCGGCGTTGTGCCGGCGGTCGCCCGCGCCGGGCACGGCGATCTGCGGGATCCCCGCCGACAGCGCGGCGAGCACCGTCCCGGCCCCGCCGTGGTGCACGACGCCGGCGCAGCCGGGCAGCACACCGGGCAGCGGCACCCAGCCGACCGTCCGCACCCCGGCCCCGGCCCCGGCCCGTCGGGCAACCTTCGCGGTCGGCCGGACCAGCACCAGCTCGCAGTCCAGCCCCTCGACGGCCCGCACGGCGGCGGCCATCGGGTCCCCGCGGCCGGGACCGGCGACCGTCGTCCGGGTCACCAGCACCCGCGGCTTCTCCGACGGCGCGCGCAGCCAGCCGGGCACGTCGGCGTCGTCGTGGCGGCGATGCCCGGCGTCGACGGGGCGCATCGGCAGCCCGTCCCGGTGCCCGACGACGCTCGGCGGCGCGATCGTCAGGGTCAGTGCCGGGTCGGGGAGCGCGGTCATCCCGTGCCGCCACAGCGCCCGCTGCATCGTCCGCGCGCCGAGGGTGGCGTCGACGAGGTCGGAGCCCTGGTACAGGTTGTTCTCCTGCAGCACCGCGGGGACGTCGTGCCGGGCGGCGGCCAGCGCCCCGGCGGCCGCGAGCGGCTCGTGGATGACGACGTCCGGGTGCCACTGCGCGACGACGGTGACCAGCGCGTCGGCCAGCTCCTCGTTCACCGGCCCGAACAGCCGACGCACCCCGCGGTCGCCGCCGCGCCCGGCCAGTTCGGCCCGCGCGGTGACCGGATGGGTCACCATCGCGGTGGCGGCGATCCGGCCGAACCGCAGGTTGCGCGCCACGTCGATCACCGGCAGGTTCCCGGTGTCGGCGTCCAGCGCCTCCCCGCCACTGGCCAGCAGCACCTCGTGCCCGGAGTCCCAGAGCGCCTCGGCCAGCGGGAGCAGGGGCAGCAGGTGCCCGGTCATCGGGGCCGAGACCACCAGCACACGCACCCGTCGAGCGTAACCGTGCAGATGCTCGTTCCGCTGCGCTTCTCTCGTGCAGACGCTCGTTCCGCTGCGCTTGTCTCGGGAGCCAACGCCCACACCAGGCCCGTAGGGTGGTATTCGTGATCTCGCCGGACGCCTCCCGCCTGCCCGAGGCGCCGCATCCCGACCGGGGCGCGCCCCGGCTGGTGGCCACCGACATCGACGGCACGCTGCTCGACGACGATCACACGATCTCCGAGCGCACCGTCTCGGCGATCTCCCGCGCGGTCGCCGCGGGGGCCGGGTTCGTGCTCGTCACCGGCCGTCCGCCGCGTTGGATCCCGGCGATCGCGGACCGGCTGCCGCAGGGCCTGGTCCGGCTGTGCGTGTGCGCGAACGGTGCGGTGCTCTACGACGCGATCGACGACGTCGTGCTCGGCGCGCACACCCTCGACCCGGACGCCGTGCGCACCGTCGCCGCGACCGCCGTCGCCCTGTTCCCGGGGTGCGGCCTCGGGGTGGAGCGGGTCGGCAACTCCGAGTCCGGAGGCGCCGACGAGTTCCTGGCCGATCCGGCCTACGTGCACGCCTGGGGCGAGTCCGACGCCGGCCCGGCCAGCCACGACGAGCTGCTCGCCCGCCCGGTCACCAAGCTGCTGATCCGTGCCCCGGAGGTGTCCAGCGACCAGATGCGCGAGCGTCTCGCCCCGCGCGTCGAGGGCCTGTGCGACCTGACGTTCTCGCACCCCGGGGGACTGATCGAGGCCGCCGCGCCGGGCGTCACGAAGGCGACCGGGCTGGCCGAGGTCGCCGCCGGGGCGGGTGTCGACGCGGCCGACGTCGTCGCGTTCGGTGACATGCCCAACGACCGCGAGATGCTCGAGTGGGCCGGGCGCGGGGTGGCCATGGGCAACGCGCACCCGGAGCTGCTCGGCCTGGCCGACGAGGTCACCGCCCCGAACACCCGGCACGGTCTGGCCGAGGTCCTCGAGCGCTGGTTCTAGGTTTCCGGCCCGCTCGCGGCACCCCGATCGGACACTTCGGACGGCCGGGTTGCGGCCGGACAGCCACGGCCCCGTCCGGAGCCGGAGTGCCGCCGCGCGTAGCATGACCGGCTGTCATCGCCCGCGTGAGTGCGGGCACGCCGACGTCGGACACCGACGAGCACGAGCGTCGTGGAGGGCCCATCCCCGTGGCCGAGATCCTGGACCGCCCCGGTCCGCACGCGCCGCACGGCGGGTCCGACCCGGGCGCGCCCGGCCAGGTGGGGGCCGATACGGCGCCGACCGGTGAGCTCGCCCTGCTGGGCGCCGTCCAGCGCGCCGTCGCGCACCCGCCGGTCGTGGCGGCCCCGCGCGGGATGTGGCTTGTGGGCGAGCACCCCCCCGGCGGGCTCCCGATCGGGCTTGCCCGAGCCGCGCTGGACCGGTCCCGCCGGCGCGAGTGGCTCGGCTCCGCCGCGGCCGTGGCGCTCGCGCACGGGGCCTCGATCGGCGTCAAACGGGTCGTCCGCCGCCGCCGTCCGGAGCACCCCTCGGTGCGCGTGCTGGTGGGGACGCCGAGCCGGCTGAGCTTCCCGTCCTCGCACGCCGCCTCCACCACCGCCGCCGCGGTGCTCTACGGCGGGCTGCTCGGCCGTCCGGTGGTGCCGGTGCTGGTACCGGCTATGGCGGTGTCGCGGCTGGTGCTGGGCGTGCACTACCCGAGCGACGTCGCGCTGGGGTCCGCGCTGGGGGCCGCGATCGCGGCCGGCTCCCGCCGGTGGCTGCGCCGTCGCGCCACGAACCCTCTGACCGGCCGCGCGCGGAAGGCCGGAAGCACCGGGAAGGCAGCCTCATGACCAGCACCGACTCGACCCCGAAGGTCGACGAGGCCCCCGATCGCAAGCCGTTGGGCATCGCGCGCGGCGTGCTCAAGACGATGCGCCCGCGTCAGTGGGTCAAGAACGTCCTGGTCTTCGCGGCGCCCTTCGTCAACGGTTCGCTGTTCGACTCCGGCCTGCTGATCAACTGCTTGATCGCGTTCGTCGCGTTCTCGCTGGCAGCCTCCGGCGTCTACCTGGTCAACGACGCGCTCGATGTCGTCGCGGACCGGGCGCACCCGACCAAGCGCAGGCGCCCGATCGCGGCCGGGATCGTGCCGGTGCCACTGGCCTACGGTGTCGCCACGGTGCTGTTCCTCGGCGCCATCGCGCTGAGCCTGCTGACGACCTGGCAGCTGGTCGTGGTGCTCGGTGTCTACGTCGCCGTGCAGCTCGCGTACTGCCTGTGGCTCAAGCACCAGCCGGTGCTCGACATCTGCATCGTGGCCAGCGGTTTCCTGCTGCGCTCGATCGCCGGCGGTGTCGCGACCGGGATCCCGCTGTCGCAGTGGTTCCTGCTGGTCGCCGGCTTCGGCTCGCTGTTCATGGTCGCCGGGAAGCGCTACGCGGAGATGATGGTCGCCGAGAGCACCGGTGCGAAGATCCGCAAGTCGCTGGAGAGCTACTCCTCGTCCTACCTGCGCTACATCTGGTCGCTCTCGGCGACGGTCATGATCACGACCTACAGCCTGTGGGCGTTCGAGATCCGCGAGACCCAGAACAACACGATCTGGTCGGTCATCTCGATCGTGCCGTTCGTGATCGCCGTCCTGCGCTACTCGGTCGACGTCGACCGCGGCACCGGCGGCGAGCCGGAGGAGATCGCGCTCGGCGACCGGGTGCTGCAGGTTCTGGCCGTCGTGTGGGTGGCGATGCTGACGCTCGCCGTATACGCCTGAGACGTGTAGGCACTCCGGTGTGGCGAATTCTCCGGATGACCTTCTCGCGCGTCACCGCGCCGTCCTGCCGTCCTGGATGGCGCTCTACTACGACGAGCCGATGGAGATCGTCTCCGGCTCCGGCAGGCGGGTCACCGCCTCCGACGGGCGCACCTACCTGGACCTGTTCGCCGGGATCCTGACCAACGGCATCGGCTACGACATCCCGGAGATCTCGGACGCGGTCCGGTCACAGGTCGGTACGGGTGTCCTGCACACCTCGACGCTGTACCTGATCCGCAAGCAGGTCGAGCTCGCCGAGAAGATCGCGGCGCTGTCCGGCATCGACGACGCGAAGGTGTTCTTCACCTGCTCGGGCACCGAGGCGAACGAGGCCGCGCTGCTGCTGGCCACCGAGTACCGGCGCAGCTCGCAGGTGCTGGCGTTGCGCAACAGCTACCACGGCCGGGCGTTCGCCACGATGGGCATCACCGGCAACCGCAGCTGGTCGGCGTCCGCGCTCTCGCCGGTGCACGTGTCCTACGTGCACGGCGGGTACCGATACCGGAGTCCTTTCAGAGCCCTTGACGACCCCGACTACATCCAGGCGTGCGTCGAGGACCTGGTCGATGTCCTGGACACCACCACCTCTGGCGACGTCGCCTGCATGATCGCCGAGCCGATCCAGGGCGTGGGTGGTTTCGCCACCCCGCCGGACGGGCTGTTCGGCGCGTTCGCCAAGGAGCTCTCGCAGCGCGGGATCCTGCTGATCTCCGACGAGGTGCAGACCGGCTGGGGCCGCACCGGCGAGCACTTCTGGGGCATCCAGGCGCACGGCGTCACCCCGGATGCGATGACGTTCGCCAAGGGGCTCGGCAACGGCCTGACGATCGGCGGCGTGGTCGCCCGGTCCGGGCTGATGGACTGCCTGGCGGCCAACTCGATCTCGACGTTCGGCGGCAACCCGCTGTCCACGGCCGGCGCGCACGCGGCGGTGGAATACCTGCTCGACCACGACCTGCAGGCCAACTGCGCCGCCCGCGGCGACGAGCTGCTCTCCGGCCTGCGGGCCCTGGACCTCCCGGTCGTCGGCGACGTGCGCGGGAAGGGTCTGATGATCGGCGTCGAGCTGGTCGGGCCGGGGGGCGAGCCGGACGCACCCGCCGCCGCGCGGGCCCTGCAGCTCGCCCGGGACAACGGGATCCTGATCGGCAAGGGCGGCCTGCACGGCAACGTCCTGCGGATCGCCCCACCGATGACCCTGACCGCCGACGAGGCCGCCGAGGGCCTGGCCGCCCTGACCGCGACCCTGCGCACGGTCCAGCACGAACTCACCCTCGCCTGAGATCGGCCTCGCACGCGAATCCGTGTCCTCGCACGTGACATTCCGCGTGCGAGGACACGGCAACCCGTGCGAGGCCCGTCCGGCAGGATCCTGGGTACGTCAGCCGGGCGGGGCGAGCCGGTCGAGGTCGAGGCGGTAGACCGAGACGGTGCCGTCGCGGTAGGCGAGGGTGAGGCCGGGGAGCCCGTCGAGGTTCGTCAGGCCCGGCGCGGTCGAGAACGGCTTGCTCCGGTCGACCCAGCCGAACGGTGCCCCGCTCGCGCCGATGGCGGGCGCGTCGGAGTCCACGTAGACCCACCCGACGTTGAGCCGTTCCAGTTCCGCGCGCACCGCCGGGTCGGTCGGGTAGCGGTTGAACGACTCCATCAGCCCGAACGTCCAGGGCGCGCTGCCCGTGCCCAGCGAGGACACGTTGACGACCGGGATCCCGGCCGCGACGTAGAGCAGCGTCGACCCGTCGTTGGCCGAGTTCAGCACCCGCTCGCCGGGCGCCACGCGTCCGCGCAGGAACTCCACCGCCCCGACGTCGGACGGGGAGACCCGGGTGAAGTCGGGCGTCGCGTAGCGCTCGGCGACGGTGCGGGTGTTGGTGTTCATGGCGGTGCGCACCGGCACCGCGAGCAGCGCGATCCCGGCCACGAGTACCAGCGCCGAGGCGATCGGCCAGGCCCGCACGGCGCGCGGGAACACCCGCCGCGTCCGTCGCACGGCCTCGGTCACGACCAGCACGACGGCCAGCGCGGCGAACGTCGGCACGAACAGCGACACGTGCGACCAGACCCGCAGCATCGCGTTATAGAAGAAGCCGGTGACGTGCGCCTCCACGCCGATGCCCGGGCTGAGGAACGCGGCGAGCACGACGGAGACCCAGACCGCCCAGGCCAGCACCGGGCCGAGCCCGCGCCGCGCCCGGAACACGATCAGCACGCCGGCCAGGTAGAGCACGGTCAGCCCGAGCTGCCCGGTCGTGCGCTGGGGGTCCAGGAAGCCGCCGTAGCCGAGTCCGAGTGCGCTGCCCAGCGCGTCCCCGAACGCCGTCGGGCCGGAGTCCGGGGGGAACGACGCGACCCCGGAGACCGAGCCACCGGCCCGCAGCACCAGCGGAACCGACAGCGCCCCGGCGACCACCCCGGCGCCGATCAGCACCGGCGCCGACCGGCGCAGCCGCGCCCAGCCGTCCCGGGCCACGAGGTCGCCGGCCAGCCACGCGAGCGTGCTCAGGCCGACCGTCACCGCGGCGCCGGGATAGGCGGCCACGATCCCGGCGGCCCCCACCCCGAGCGCGACGGCGGTACGCACGCGGGGTTCCCGCTCGGACAGCAGCAGCGCGGCGATCAGCCCCGGTGCCAGGGCCAGCGCGACGGCCGTCGCGTAGATCCCGCCATCGTGCATGAGCTGGAACGCCGGCCGGTAGAGCGCCGGTGCGACGACCCCGGCCACGCCCGCGGCGAGCCACGCGGCACCGGTGCCTGCGCGCAGCCGGCGGGCCGCGACGGCGGTCAGCACGGCCGTCGAGATCACCCAGCACACGGCGAGGTAGACGACGGTGAGCGCGTTCAGGCCGGGTACCGCACCCGGTCCGAGCGCGCCGAGCAGGGCCGGTGCCAGGTGGCTGCCGTCCGGGTAGAACGTGACCGGGGAGCCGGTGAGCAGGTCGACCGGCTCGACCTGCCACGGGGCCGCGCGACCCGTCCGCATGATCCAGGCGACCACGACCTGGTGGGTGATCATGTCGTGTTCCTGGGGGGCCCGGTCCAGCCCGCCGAGTCCGCGCAGCCAGGTGCGCGTCCCGAACCACCCCCCGGCCAGCACGAGCAGTGTCCCGGCAGCGGCCGGAGCCCACGGACGGCCACGCAGGGTCCACCGCGGGGCGCCAGGATCCTGCCGGACAGGCATGGCGCTCGCCCGCCCCCGCCACCACCGCAGGACCCCGACGACGAGCAGCGCGGCCGTCACGAGGCCGGCGGTGAGCGGGGAGAACGGCAGCCCGACGGCACCGGTCGCGCTCGCGACGGCGAGCAGCACCCCGATCGTCGCGGTCGGGGTCAGCGCGGCGAACAGCAGCGGGCTGCGGATCCGCAGCGCGGCCAGCAGCGCGGCGCCGGGCAGCAGGGCCACGAGCAGGCCCGCCAGCAGGATCAGGCGGTCCAGCGGGCCCACCCCCGCGCACGGTCCCGCTGGGGCGGCGCCGCTGCCGCCCCGACGGTCGGGGGGATCACTCGCCCGCCGCGCGCTCCGCCCGAGCGGGGGCCGCCGGGTCCGGCGGGTCCGCCGGGGGCGGCGTACCGGCGGTACCGGTGTCGTTCGTGCCGGTGTCGTTCGTGCCGGTGTGGTGGACGCCCGCCCCGTTCGTGCCGGCACCGTGGGCCGTGGTGCCGTTCGCCCCGGTAACGGTCGACGCCACCGGGACCTCGGTCCGGACCACAGTGGCGGTCTGGTCCAGGCGCGCGGCGAGCTCGTCCTCGCGGCGGGCCAGCTCGGCGTCGCGGATCGCCAGCTGGCGGGCCAGGTTCGTCAGGTGCTGGCTGATCTCGCGGTCGCGCAGGTAGGAGTTCAGCATCCCGAACACGACCGCGACGACCAGCAGGTAGACGACGAGGTCGGTGCCGCGGCCGATGCCGAGATGGCGCGCCACCCAGGTGACGTCGTTCGGCCGCAGCACCGCATAAATGTTGACCAGCACGAACGCGCCGAAGGCGAGCCTCTTGCCTGCCCGGATGCCGACGTTCTGCCCGCTGCGGACGAAGTAGACCAGCGCGGCGACGGCCGCCAGCACCAGCACGATCTGCAGGATCAAGGGGTCACCTCTGGCCTCGCACGGACAGGTCGAACAGGATGTTCACGCCGTTGAGCAGCGACTGTCCCTTGGCCCGGGAGTAGTCGGTGTAGAGGATCGTCACCGGCACCTCGCGCACCCGCCACGGCGACCGGGCCAGGTTGTCGACGATCTCCGACGCGTGCGCCATGCCGTTCATGCTGATCCGCATGTTTTCGACGACATGACGGGAAATCACCCGCAGGCCGTTGTGCGCATCGGTCAGCCCGAGCTTGCGAGCGGACGGCGAGAGCGCCACCACGATGCGCAGCACGAAGCGTTTCAGGCCCGGCACCTGCCCGGTCGAGTCCAGGAACCGGGAGCCGAGCACCACGTCGGCCTCGCCGGAGCGGGCCAGCTCGAGCATCCGCCCCGCGTCGTCGACGGAATGCTGGCCGTCCGCGTCGAACGTGACGATGAACCGTGCGCCGCGGCGCAGCGCGTAGTCGATCCCGGTCTGCAGCGACGCCCCCTGCCCGAGGTTGATCGGGTGCCGGACGAGGTGCGCGTGGGTGGTCGCGATCCGGGCGGCGGAGTCGTCGCGACTGCCGTCGTCGACGCAGACGATGTTCGGGAAGCGGGCACCCAGATCCGCGATCACGTCGGCGATGACGGTCTCCTCGTTGTAGACGGGGACCACCACCCACGTGTCCGTGTTGGGCACCCTCACTCCCTCGGTCTCGTGCGGCGCGTACCCGCGCAGGCTATCGGTCCGCGCGCGAGGGCCCCGCCGGGGATGACCGAGGCGGGCGAATCTCCGATCCGTACCCTGACAGGGCATGGAGCCCGGCGTCCTTCTCGAGGCCATGCTGTCCGACCTGGACGGCGCACCCGAGCTCTACAAGCCGACGAACTTCTGGAAGACGGGCCTGGAGCAGGTGGTCGAGGACCTGCGCGAGCACGGCTTCACCGACTTCCGCCGGCACCCCAGCGCGACGATGTTCTACGCACCGCGCTACGGCCCGGTCGCGAAGCCCGCAGCGGCGATCTCGCGCCTGGCCGGGATGGCCGGGGCGAACGGGAAGCTGCTCCAGGACCGGCTCGACCAGGTGCCGGTGGCGCGCGGGCACCACGCCGCGGTCCGCGCGCTGGACCTGCCGGACGCGGCCCCGCGGATCGCGGATGTCTCGGAGTCCACGGTCGGGTCGCCGACCGAGCAGCTGACGTTCGACGGGCGGCGGTACAGCCGCTCGTCGCTGAACTACCTGCGCGGGCTGGTCATGCTCAAGCGCGCCGTACCCGACCTGACGATCGACACCGTGCTGGAGATCGGCGGCGGCTACGGCACGCTCGGCGAGATCCTCGTCCCGCAGAACCCGGGCATGCGCTACATCGACGTCGACATCCCGCCGGTCGCGGCCGTGGCGACCTACTACCTGCAGCAGGTGCTCGGGGCGGATCAGGTGCTCGACTACGGAGTCACCCGCGAGTGCGAGAAGATCGAGATCGACGAGATCGCGCAACGGGCCGCGGTTCTGTGCTCCTGGCAGCTGCCCAAGCTGGTCGGCTCGGTGGACCTGTTCGCGAACTTCATCTCGTTCCAGGAGATGGAGCCCGACGTCGTCGCCAACTACGCCCGGCTGGTCAGCGGGCTGGGTGCGCGCTACCTGCTGCTGCGCAACTCGCCGGTCGGCAAGCGAGGAGTCCGCGAGCCGATGCTGCGCGAGCACTACCTGGAGGCGTTCGGAGACTACGAGCTCGTCGCCTCCGACCGCGGGCTCGGCCAGGACAGCGAGGGCACGCTGTCCGAGGTGATGGTGTTCGTCCGCCGCTGACCTCCCATCCGTAGGCTCGGCACCATGCGCACGCCTGACGCGATCACCATCGGCGAGCACCGGGTCGGCCCGGGCGAGCGGCCGTTCGTGATCGCCGAGATGTCCGGCAACCACAACGGCTCCCTGGACCGGGCGCTGGAGATCGTCGACGCGATCGCCGCTACCGGGGCGCAGGCGGTGAAGCTGCAGACCTACCGGGCGGACACGATCACGATCGACGCCGACGGCCCGGCGTTCCGGATCAGCGACGATCACGGGCTCTGGGGCGGGCGCAACCTCTACCAGCTCTACGAGCAGGCGCACACGCCGTGGGAGTGGCACGAGCCGCTGTTCGCCCGGGCCCGATCGCACGGGCTCGTCCCGTTCTCCAGCCCGTTCGACCCGACCGCGGTCGAGCTGCTGGAGTCCCTCGACGCCGCCGCCTACAAGGTCGCCTCGGCCGAGCTGGTGGACCTGCCGCTGATCCGCCGGATGGCCGCGACCGGACGTCCGATGGTGATGTCGACCGGGATGGCGACGCTGGCCGAGATCGACGCCGCGCTCACCGCGGCCCGCGACGGTGGGGCGACCGAGATCGTGCTGCTGGCCTGCACGGCGTCGTATCCGGCCGAGCCGCAGGACGCGAACCTGCAGACGATCCCGGCGCTGCGCGAGGCGTTCGGCGTGCCGGTGGGGCTGTCCGACCACACCTACGGGATCGGCGTCGCCGTCGCGTCGGTGGCGAAGGGCGCGGTCGCGATCGAGAAGCACGTGACGTTGCGACGCGAGGACGGCGGCGTCGACTCCGACTTCAGCCTGGAGCCCGCCGAGCTCGCCGCGCTGTGCCGCGAGTCCGACGCGGCGCGCCTGGCGATGGGCCCGGCGCGGTTCGGCCCGCGCGAGTCCGAGCGCGACACGCTGGCCCTGCGCCGGTCGCTGTTCGTGGTCGCGGACGTGGCGGCGGGGGAGAAGGTCACCGAGGCCAACGTGCGGTCCATCCGCCCGGCCGGCGGGCTGGCGACGGACACGATCGGCACCGTCCTGGGCCGGACGTTCACCCGTGACGTCGAGCGCGGCACGCCCCTGACCTGGGACCTGATCTGACCGCGGTCCTCGGAAGCGGCGCTCGAGCAGCGCGGTTCACTCGTCGTCCTGACGCAGCCGGTTGATCTGGGTGTTCGTCACCGAGCTGCCGCGCGGCGGGAGCGGCCGGAAGCCGTGAGACTTTTCGCGCGCCGACGCGACGACGGTCTCCATCAGCTCGCTGACTCCGTACGGCCGTGTCACGGACAGCGCCTCCTCCACCCGTCCGGCGACCGGCCCCCACGGATCGGCCCGGATCGCGGCGGCCAGCCGGCGCCACTGACCGAGGCCGCCCCGCTCCAGTGCGGTCAGAACGGCTTCGGTCGGCCAGTTCTCCACCGGATCGTCGGGGGAGACGTCGAGGTTGCGGAAGGTCAACGTCATGTCCCTTCTCCCTCCGCCATTGCGGCGGCCAGGGCACGGCAGGTGTCGACGACGGCGTTCCAGTCGTGCCATCGAGGGGCGAGATCCCGGTAGTGCCGGAGCTCCCGGATGGTGGAGGTGTCCTTCGGTCGTGGGTCGGCCAGCTGACGCGCCACCTGGGAGGCGACTCCGTCGCCCGTTCCGTGCTGGTCGGCGTAGTAGCGGTCGATATCGGCCAGGGCGAGAGCCGACGCCCCGGTGCCGAACCGGTCGGTGAGCGCGGCCACGTCGAGGAAGTCGCGTGTCTGGTTCCGCCGCACGAGCAGGAAGGCCTTCACCCGGAGCGTCTCCTCCGGGGTCGGGACGGTGAGGTCGTGTCCGGACGGGAGCGCGACGGTAGCCAGTTCCAGTGGGGTTCGACGGATGAGCTGTCGGACGCCGGTCTCGATGCCGCCGAGTTCGCCGAGGATGATCTTGCCGGGGACGACCCGGTTGGTCACCCAGCCGTCCTGGGATTCCAGCGCCTCGAGAACGGTGTCGAACCGAGCTGCCAGATCGGTCAGCACATGATCATGATCGTAGGAGCTCCGGTGGGCCGCGTAGAGCGCCGCCGCGGATCCACCGACCAGGACCGCGTCCGGTACGAGCGACTGGAGCCGGGCAGCCGACTCCAGAACCCGTACGAGAACCGGGCTCCTCAAGCCGGGCGGTTCGGTCGACACCTGCCGAGCCTATCGTCGGACGGCCAACCCTGATCTGACTCTTCAGAGAACCGTGAGGTTGCCGGCGGAAGCCGTCGGTACGGACGAGGAGACGATGGACCGGTCGAACGTGACGAGCGTTCCGTTGTTCTTCACCGCAAGTGCGAGCAGGTAGGTGTCCGTCACCTGGCGCGGCCCGTGGATCTTCGTCCGGTCGATGCTGTGTGTGTCCAGAACACTGAGATCACAGGGCCAGAACTCGTGGTGGTCGGTCGCGCACGCCTGTTCCAGAATCTCAGCAGCCACGGAGGGTGAGACGGGACTCGGGTATCGCGGCTGGCTGACCACCCGGACGAACCCGTTCTGCGTGATCGGGCAGGACGCCCATCCGGCCGATATCTCGCTGCCGAGCCAGTCCCTGGCCCGCTGGTGATCGACATGATCGGTGTCGAGCAGAGAGAGCAGGACGTTGACATCGAGGAGGGCGCGGCTCACCCGCCTTCGTCCTCACGCAACCGGTCGATCTGGGCGTTGGTCACCGGGCGTCCGCGTGGTGGGAGTGGCCGAAAGCCGTGGAACTCCTCGCCGGCCCCTTGCCCGGGGCTGCCGTTCAACGCTCGGCGCACCAGCTCCGACAGCACGTCCCCGATGCTGCGACCGTCTCTGCGAGCACGTTCTCGCACTGCTTCCAGGACGTCGTCGTCGATGGACACCGTGGTGCGCATGCATTTGATGCTACGGCATCAGTCACCGTCCGGCGTCGGCCACGAAGTCTCGATCGAGGCCGAGCAGTACCCGATCCGCCGTCAGGAGGCGCAGGCCCTCGAGATGCGCCTGCGCGACGATCAGTCGGTCGAACGGGTCATGTCGCACCAACTCGGGGAACGCGCGCAGTCCCTCTGTATGCGCGGCCGTGACGTCGAGGACGGCGAAGCCCTGCTCGTCGAGGATCGTCGGTAGGCCGACGGGCAGGTCCAGCTTCCCCAGCATCGACTTGATCGTGAGTTCCCAGATCGACGCCGTCGAGACGTGCACGGCCGACGAGGCTTCGATGAGCCGCTGTGCCTCTGGTCCGATCCGGCTGCTTCCCGACAGCACCCACAGCAGGGCCTGGCTATCGAGCAGCAGCATCGTCGTCCGGCTCGTCGCCGTAGAACATCTTCTGGATGTCGGGGTCGAGATCGTCGAAGTCGGCATCGTCGTAGCGGATCCGGTCGCGTAGTCCGCCGAAGCGGACGGTCCTGCGCTGGTGGGGGACCAGGTCGGCGACTGGGGTGCCCGCCTTCGAGATGGTGATCCGTTCACCGGCGGCGACCCGTTCCAGAAGGCGGGACAGGTGGGTCTTGGCCTCGTGGATGTTGAACTCCGCCGTCACGGTTTCTCCTCCTCGGACTTAGTTCAGTCTAGTCCATTCTTGGCGAGTCGCCTGTCGTTTCGTCGGTCCGGTAGCGGTCACCCCACCCGCGGGCGGCCAGGGCCTCGCCCAGCTCGTCGGCGTAGCGCAGGGTCCGGACCACGAACGGCACGGCGAACGCGGTGATCGACCGCTCGGCGCCGCGCGCCCGGGCGGCCTCACGCACCGATCCGGCGATCCCGGCCAGCGTCCCGACCGCCTGCACGGTGAGCCCGACGACCACCCCGACCCGCTCCGGGTCCACCCCGAACCGGCGCAACGGCCCGAGCGCACGCTGCACCGCGTCGACCAGGTCCTCGATGCGCGTGACCAGCGTGAACAGTGACGCGACACCGAGTGCGGCGACGATCCGCAGGCACACCACCAGCGCCCGTTCCGGCCCGAGGAACCACCACTGCACGGCCAGGATCAGTACCACCAGCAGCACGAGGGTCCGCAGCAACGGCCATACCCGGCGCAGCGGGATCCGCGCCACCAGGAAACCGGCCGCGACGAGAGCACACGCCCCGCCCAGCCACAAGGGTGACGACAGCGCCACCGTGATCGCCGCGAACACGAGCACGAACAGGAGTGACTGGCCGGCCGGGGCGCGGTGCAGCACGCTCGACCCGGGTTCGTACAGACCGAACGTGCTCACCGGCACAGGTCCCGGTAGTGGGCGATCGCGGGGCCGGGCTCGTCGTCGGCGACGATCTTTCCCTGGTCGAGGACGACGACGCGGTCGAAGCCGTCGAGCAGGTCCAGGTCGTGGGTCAGCAGCAGCACCTGCTGGCGCAGGCCGGTCAGGCGCTCGGCGAAGCGGCGCTTGTTGCGCAGGTCGAGCAGGGTCGTCGGTTCGTCGCAGACCAGCACGTCCGGGTCCAATACGAGCACCGCGCACAACGCGAGCAGCTGCTTCTGCCCGCCGGAGAGCTGGTGCGCGGGGTGTTCGGCGTAGCCGGCGAGGCCGAACTCGGCCAGCGCCTGCGCGGCCCGCGCGGCCCGCTCGCGGCGGGGAACCTCGGAGCGCCGCAGCGAGAACGCGACGTCCTCACCGGCCGTCGGCATCACGATCTGCGAGTCCGGGTCGGTGAACACGAACCCGACCCGCTTGCGGACCGCGGCGCCGTGCCGGGCCGGATCGACGCCGTCGACGAGCACCCGCCCCGTCTCCGGCACGACCAGGCCGTTCACCATCCGGGCCAGCGTCGACTTTCCGGAGCCGTTGGCCCCGACGAACGCGACCCGCCGCTCGGCCAGCCGCAGGTCCACCCCGTCCAGCACGACGCGCTCGCCGAACCGGTGCCCGACCCCCTCGAACTCGATCATGACACCACCCGTGCGGCGGGGCGGGTCACGGGACGACCTCCCAGCGGGCGGCCACACCCAGGCCGCCGCCGGACGAGAGCGCGGCCAGCCCGGTCGTGCCCCTTCCGGCACGGACCAGCCGGGAGAACAGCCGCACCACCAGCACCGCTCCGGACGCACCCCACGGGTGCCCGAGCGCGATCGCGCCGCCGTCCGGGCTCGCCGTGTGCTCGTCGACGCCGGCCGCGTCCAGGCAGGCCAGCGCCTGCCCGGCGAACGCCTCGGTGAACTCCACGGCGTCCGGCGGGCCGAGAGCAGCGGACGCGGAACGAGCATGAACACCGTGCAGTACCTCTCGCATCGCCGGGACGGCGCCGAGCCCGAGCAGGTTCGGGTCGCACCCGCGGGTCGACGCCGCGGCGAGCGCCAGCCCGGGCACCCCGAGCGCGCGCCGGACCCGCTCGCTGATGACGAGGACGGCCGCGGCGCCGTCGTTGACACCGCACGAGTTCGCGGCGGTCGCGGTGCCGTCGACGGTGAACGCCGACCGGAAGCGGGCCAGCCGCTCGGGGGTGAAACCGGACCGTGGCCGCTGGTCGGCGGTCAGGCCGGCGACCGGCACGAGCTCGGCGTCGAACCTGCCGTCGGCCTGGGCTCGGACGGCGCGGGAGTGGCTGCGGGCGGCGAAGGTGTCCTGGCGTCCCCGGGAGATCCCGGCCGCCGCGGCGACGACGTCCGCGGCCGGGCCCATGTCCGGGTCGCCCAGCTCGTCCGGGGCGAACGGGGCGCGGGTGTAGCGGGAGCCGCCGGGCCAGTACCGGTGCGGGGCGGTGGACGCGCTCTCCACGCCGCCGGCCAGGTAGACCTCGCCGTCCCCGGCGCGGATCGCGGCCGCGGCGGTGAGGATCGCGGCCAGGCCGCTGGCGCACTGACGGTCCACCGTCATCCCGGGGACCTCGTTGCCCAGCCCGGCGCGCAGCGCGGCGACCCGGGCGGGGTTGCCGCCGGGCCCGAACACGTTGCCGAGCAGCACGTCGGCGACGGGCACTCCGGCGACGCGCGCGTCCGCGCCGCCGGCCGGGTGACCGACGTCGGCGAGCAGGGCGCGCAGCACCGGCGCCGCGAGCTCGTCGACGGTGACCGCGCGCAGCGCACCCCCGGCCGTGCCGATCGGCGTCCGTCGTGCCGCGACCACCACCGGGTCGCGGTCGGCGGCGTGTCTCACCGCGGGCCCTCGGCGACGAGCGTCCCGTCCCGCAGACCCGCGTCGACGACGGCGCGCGCCGGCTTGCCGGACGACGTCCGCGGTAGCGCGGAGGTGACCAGCCACCGTCGGGGTCGCTTGCCCGGCGCCAGCCCCGCCCGGGCCGCCTCCCGCAGCGCCCGCGAGGTCGGGCCCCCGCCGGCGGTCTCGACGACGGCGGTGACCAGCGCCCCCAGCCTCGGATGCGGGGTCCCGGCGACGACGACGTCGGCCACCCCCGGCACCGCGCGCAGCACGGCCTCGACCTCCTCGGCGGCGACCAGCGCCCCGCCGCTGGAGATCGTCGCGCTGCCCCGCCCGCGCACGGTGACGCCGCCGTCGGCGTCGATCCCGGCGTGGTCTCCGACGCTGCTCCACCCGTCGCCGGCCGGGTCCAGCCGGCCCTCGCGCAGGTACCCGGCGAACGACTGCGGCGAGCGCACCCACAGCACGTCGTCGCGCACCTCGGTCTCGACGCCGGGGAACGGCCGCAGCGCACCGTCACCGCGCCGGGAGGCGATCAGCGAGTGCTCGGCCGAGCCGTAGTACTCGATCAGCTCAGTGTCCGGCAGCAACCGCGCGCAACGATCACGCAGGGCCGCGCCGACGTGCGCGCCGCCGCAGACGATCGTCCGCAGCGCGACCGGCCCGGGTTCGCGTTCGAGGCCGTCGAGCAGGGCGGCGAGCATCGCCGGGACCAGGTGCAGGCTGCCGGCCTGCCGCGCGTCCGCCGGCTCCAGCCTGGGACGCAGGCGCAGCTCGGCACCGTGGTGCAGGCCGTGCAGGGCCCCGAACAGGAACAGCGACGAGCTCAGCGGCCCGGCGATCAGCACCGGACCGGTGACCGGCCCCAGCGCGTCGAACCCGAGCCGCCACGAGCCGCGGGTGCGGGCCAGGACCTTCGGCCGTCCGCTGCTGCCCGACGTCGTGGGCAGGTAGAACAGCGTGTCGTCGCCGGCCGCGGGCTCCACCTCGCGGCCCGGCTCCGGCATCCCCTCGGCCACGACGGCCGGTGCGGCGTCGGCGAGGACGGCGTCGCGTTCACGTGGCGTCCACGCCGGGTCGACGACCAGCGTCGCCGCCCCGAGCAGGTCCGCGCCGAGGAACCAGGCCAGCGGCG
>JAKDNL010000486.1 GCA_030451825.1 Pseudonocardia sp.
CTTCGTTCTCGGGAGGGATCGGCATCGACCGCCCGGTGAGACTGGGACCGGCGCGCCGCTGGTGGCCCGCGACATCCCACGGAGATCGATCACGGGCGGGCCGGCCGCCCGCGGCGGGCCACTCTCGAGAATGTGGCACGCGGCTGTGCCCGGATCGCCGGATCCTGCCCAACCACTGACCGGGAACCGCGCCACACGACCGGCCGCACGCAGCGATCGGTCACCCGGCCGATCACCACGCACCCGGAACTGCCCTGGGACCGGATGCGCGAGCACCGTCGACGTCCGTGCCAACCTCCTCGGCCGGTACCCGGGCGGGTCGCCACATCGTGACGCTCGGGGGCGCGCACGCGTGGATCCGGGGCCGTCAGGATGCGCTGGGGGCCCGGTCCGCTCGGTGGCTCTCGGCCGGGGAGGCGGCGAGGATCGGTTGGACGGTCGCGACGATCATCCGGGCGGCGTCGTCGGTCGTGACCCGGCCGGCGCGGATCTCCTCCGCCGCGCCGTTCAGGACCCGGTGCGCCATGCTGGCCAGCCAGGTGATCGGCAGGTCGGTGCGGAACACGCCCTGAGCCTGCCCGCGGCGCAGCAGTTCCTCGAACCGGTGCACGGGACCGGCGTGCAGTTCCAGGATCCGTCCGGCGGGCAGGACGTCCTGGGCTGCGGTCAGCAGCGCGCTCGACTCGGCGACCAGTGACCAGCTGGAGGTGAGCAGACGGGTCACGGCGCTGCGCGCGTCCCCGGTCAGATCGATGGCCGACAGGGTCTGCTCGCCGGCCCGCAGTGCGTCGACCACGGCCGCCTCGACCAGCTCGGCGCGGCTGGGGAAGTGGCCGTAGAGGGTCATCCGTCCGACCCCGGCAGCTTTGGCGATGTCGTCGATGGTCGTCTCGGGGTTGGCGCTGAGGCTCTGCCGTGCCGCGGAGACGATGCGGGCGATGTTGCGTTCGGCGTCTGCACGCCGTCGCGGGCGCGGGCGGGCGTCGGCGGTGGCCATGATCGCCATCCTAAACAACTTGTATGAGGGAGTACAGGATAGTAGCCTCTCTCCTAGAACTCGTACGACGGAGTACGAACTAGTGTGGGAGGTCCCGCGATGTCCGGTGCGGCTGAGATCCACGAGACGTCCGCGGGAACCGGGGGGCCGGCCCATCGCCGGCGGTGGCGGATCCTGGGACTGCTCGGTGTCGCGCAGCTGATGTTGATCCTCGACGTCACGGTCGTGGCGATCGCGCTGCCGCACATCGAGACCGACCTGGGCCTGAGCCGGGCGGCGCTGACCTGGACGGTCGCCGCGTACACGATGACCTTCGGCGGGTTGCTGCTGCTGGGCGGGCGGATCGCCGACATCGTCGGCGCCAAGCGGGTGGCGCTCACCGGTCTGCTGATCTTCACGGTGGCCTCGCTGGTGACCGGTCTCGCCGCGAGTCCCGCCATGCTGCTGAGCGGGCGCGTCGCGCAGGGCGTCGGCGCGGCGCTGCTCTCGCCGGCGGCCCTGTCGCTGGTGGTGACCCTGTTCGCCGGCGACGAGCGGAACAAGGCGCTCGGTGTCTGGTCCGCCCTCGGTGGTGGCGGCGCGGCGCTCGGCGTGCTGCTGGGCGGCCTGCTCACCGCCGGACCGGGCTGGCCCTGGGTGTTCTACATCAACGTGCCGATCGGCCTGGTGATCCTCGTGGCCCTGGCCGCGATGCTGCCGCACCAGGGCCCGGCCACCGGCAGGGGCCGGGTCGATGTGCTCGGTGCGCTGCTGGTCACCGCCGCTACCGGCGCCCTGATCTATGCGCTGATCGAGTCCGGGGACCGCGGCTGGTTCACGACCACCAACGCGTGGCTGCTCCCGCTGGCCGTGCTGGGCTACCTGGCGTTCGTGGCGTGGCAGCGCAGGGCCCGATCGCCGCTGATGGACGTCGCCGTGCTGTCCCGCCGCCCGGTGGCCGCCGGTACGTTCCTGATCCTGATCGCGACCGCGCTGATGATCACGGTCTTCTTCCTGGGCACGTTCTACTTCCAGGACGCGCAGGGCTACGGGGCGTGGGAGACCGGGTTGCTGTTCCTCCCGGTCGCGCTGGCCACCATGGTCGGGGCGCACCTCACCGGCCGGGCCATCACCCGGTACGGAGGGCGCCGGCTCGCCGTGGCCGGACTGGTCACCGCCGCGATCGGCATGGCCGTACCCGCGGTGTGGCTGCACCCGGTCACCGTGCTGGTGGGCGTGGTGATCGCGGCCGCCGGAACCGGCGCCGGGTTCGTCGTCGCCTCCGCGACCGCGCTCGGCCAGGTCGCCCCGCACGAAGCCGGGATCGCCTCCGGGATCGTCAGCACCTTCCACGAGTTCGGCGCCTCGCTCGGGGTCGCGGTCATCTCCAGCGTCGCGGCGGCCAGCCTGGTGGGCTCCTCGCTGTCGGGGTTCACCCACGGCTTCGTCGTGGCCGCGGTCACCGCGGGCGCCGCGGGCGTCGTGGCCGCCATCGTGACGCCCGCCCCGGCGTCCGCGGGCGCCACCGCGGCCGACCGATCCCAGGAGGGGGCCCGATGACGGCCGGGGCGGCGGAGAGCCCGGCGGTCACGCCCGCCTCGGGGTCGGAGGCGCCCACGGAGCCGACGATGTCCGACCGGCACCGCCGGAGATCCACGGGATTCCGCAACTGGGTGCCGTGGCAGGGGCGCGCCACCCGCATCGACCTGGCCCTGATCGGTGCGATTCTCGCCGTCGTCGGGCTCGGGCTGGCGATCCGACCGCTCAAGCCGTTCCTGCTCGCCGACCACCCTGTGCTGCTGGGGTTCGTCACCGGCGACCTGGTGGCGATCGGGGCCGGTGCCGCGTTCGCCCGCATCGGCGAGGCACCACTCTGGCTGGTCGTCGTGGCCGGAGCCCTCGGGATGGTGAAGTTCGACTGGCTGACCTGGTGGGCCGGACGGCAGTGGGGCGCGGGCATCATCCGGATGTTCACCGCCAGCGAGCGCGCTCAGCACCTCGCCGCCCGGGCCACGCAGTGGAATCCGTGGATCCTGCGGCTCGCCGTCCTGATCGCCGTCCTGCCGGGCGTCCCGACCCCGGTGGTCTACGCCGCCGCCGGCTGGGCCCGGATGCGGCTGGTGACCTTCCTGCTGCTCGACCTCGTCGGTGCGGCTCTGATGACCGCCCTGGTCGCCGGGCTCGGCTACGGCCTCGGGCAACGGGCCGTCGACGTCGTGCTGCTGATCGACGGCTACGCATCGATCGTGAGCCTGACGCTGATCGCGGTGGCGTTGCTGATCCCGGTGCTGAAACGGGGGATCCGGCGCAAACCCACATCGGCGCAGGATGAGCAGGCGTCGACGCCGATCGCTCACCCCGACCGGTAACCCGCCGATCAACCGCACTCGAGGAGATCGTCATGACCGCTACCTACACCTTCGACGTCTTCACCAGCCTCGACGGCTTCGGTGCCGCCGGCGGCAGCTGGACCGGCTACTGGGGCAAGCAAGGCCCCGAGCTGCTCGAGCACCGCCTCGCCCTGTACGCCGACGAGCAGCGGATGGTCTTCGGGGCCACCACGTATCGCGCGTTCGCGCAGATGGTGGCCTCGAGCACCGAGGAGTCCGAGGTCCGTGACCCCTGGGTCACCCGGATGCGGAACCTGCCGACGACGGTGGTGTCGACCACGCTGGAAGGGCCCCTCGACCGCGTCCAGGTGACGCTCTTCCCGGCGATCACCGGGCGGACCGGGCTGGACCCGATCTTCCAGGGCGCGGCCGACTTCGACCTCGAGCTGATCGAGAGCCGGACGCTCGACGGCCACATCCTGGAGCTCATCTACCGACCCACCCTCCATTGACCCGAGTCGCGGCCGAGAGCCGCGCGGTCAGGTCGCCTCGCCCGGGGCCGGTCAGATGTCGCGGGCGGGTAGCGAGGCGATGTGTCTGCCCGCCAGGTACCCCATCGTGACGCTGGGGCCGACGCAGCCGCCGCCACCGGGATAGGTGGCGCCGAGGACCGACGCCGAGGTGTTCCCGGCGGCGTAGAGCCCTTCGACGATCGGGACGCGGTTGCCGAGCACCCGCGCGTCCTTGTCGATCCGCAGGCCGCCGTTGGTGCCGATGGTGCCCGGCCACTGCTGGATCGCGCCGTAGCGCGGGCCCAGGATCGGCTTGATGTTCACGTTGTCCGGCCCGGTGAGCACGTGGGTCTGCTGCGGGTCCGCCCAGTCGGGATCCTCGCCCTTCTCCGCGAACTCGTTGTAGCGCTCGACGGTCGCCGCCAGCGCCTCGGGATCGATGTCGATCTTCTTCGCCAGCTCTCCGATCGAGTCGGCCTCCTGCAGCCACTCCGGCGCCTCGGCCCCGTCGGGCGCGGTCAGGTTGAGCAGGATGCCGGGCTTGGAACCCAGAGCCCCGCCCTGGTCGAAGGGCTCGCTGCCGAAGACGATCCAGGCCGGGGGCTTGTTGGTGAAGCCGGGATTGCGCTGGTCGAAGGTGTTGAACGGGTGCGAGAAGTCGTTGTAGGTGTAGCCGCCGTGCATGAACCGCTGCCCCTGCTGGTTCACGATGATCGAGCCCGGGCCGAGACCCATGATCATCTGGGGCAGCGGGTTGCCGTCGCGGCCCTTCTCCCACGGCTCGTACACGACGCCGTAGCTGAAGAACGTGCTCATGGAGCCGAGCTTCGCCCCGACCTCCATGCCCATGAGGTGCCCGTCGCCGGTGTTCGACCACGGGGTCATCGGCTTGACCTCGTAGCCGATGAAGGTCTTGACCATCTCCTCGTTCCACTCGAACCCGCCGCAGGCCAGCACCACGCCCTTGCGCGCGCCGATCCGCCGCCCGCCGGCGACCAGGCCGATCACGGCGCCGGAGTCGTCGGTGACGAGCTGCTCGCCCGGGGCCTCGGTGCGGACCTCCACGCCGGCGTCGACCAGGCCCTTGAGCAGGGCGGCGATCAGACCGCCGCCCTTGGCCCGCCAGACCTCCCGCTCCCGCTTCGCGAGCTCCTCGGCGGAGATCCCGCCGGCCCGTGACTCGGGGAAGGCGACCTCGACGGGCGGTACCCACGGGCCCTTGTTGATCTTCCGGGCGAGCTCCTCGCCGAGCACCGGGCCCGCCGGGTACGCCAGGATCGAGACGGACCGGGGGAACGGCCGGACGCCGGGGATCCGGTCGCCGATCACCGAGTAGTAGTCGTCCAGGTGGTCGTGCGGCGCGGTCTGAAGGCCGGTGTGCTCCTCGAGGTACTCCAGCGTCTCGGGCGCGGTGTCGACGTAGACCTCGATCAGCGACGGATCGGACGCCCGACCATCGGAGAGCCGGGTGACGTAGGCGATCGCGTCGTCGCGGTCGTCCTCGTCCCGGACGTGGCGGCTGTTGGGGATCCACATGTCGCCGCCGGACACCGCGGTGGTCCCGCCGATGAACTCGTCCTTCTCCACGACCAGGACGCTCGCCCCACCGTGGGCGGCCAGCAGCGCGGCGGTCA
>JAKDNL010000487.1 GCA_030451825.1 Pseudonocardia sp.
GGCGCGGGTCAGGCGGCGCGGTCCGCGGCGACCTGCTTCGCCGAGACGACCTGAACCTGGTCGCCGATCTGCAGGTGGTCGAACCACGCCTGCGCGTCCGGCCTGGCCAGGCGTACGCAGCCGCCGGACGGGGTCTCGGTGTTGCCCTCGTGGAAGGCGATCCCGCCGTCCTGGAAGAACACGGCGAACGGCATCGGAGCGGGGTTGCCCTGCTTGTCGCGGAACTCCCCGCTCTTGTGGTCGGCCTCCTTGCGGTAGACCCGCAGCGAGTGCCCGACCGGTGTGAGCGCGCCCGGGCCGCCGGTCGCGGCCGGGACCGGCCCACGGAAGACCTTCCCGTCCTGGAACAGCCAGGACCGCTTCGAGTCCAGGTCGACGCAGGCCCTGGCGGTGACGGTGCACGGCGTCCCGGGGACCAGTGGCTGGTCGCGGAACGCCTGTGAGGCAGGCGTACCGGCAAGGGCGGTGCCGGCGCCGACCACCGCGAGGACTCCGACCAGCACCGTGATGAGCACGGCGGGTCGCGGCCGGCGGCTGTGGTGGGCGTTGCTCATCGTTCTCCTGGGTTGCCGGGTCGACGTCGGGTGCCGGCGACCGTCGTCGCCTTCCCGATGGTGTGACGTCCGGTCGGGCCTGGGGGTTGCGTCCCTTTCGCGAAGAGTTCGGCGAAAGTCCGTCGGCGGGGCGAATGTCGTCGGGTGGGGCGAATGTCGGGTCTCTCGCGCGGCGGGGTGCGCCGGGTGCCGGCGACCGGGTTGCCGACACCGCTCGGCTGCGGCGGGGCCGCCGGGGTGCGCCGCTCAGCTGCGGCGGGGCCGCCGAGGTCGGGGCGGCTCGTCGGCGCGGGCGGCCCCGGGCGTGGAGCGGGCTGCGCCGGTGCGCGGATCCGTGCGGCCGGAGTCGGGGCGGCCGGAGTCGGGGCGGCCCGAGTCGGGACGGGCGGAGCCGGGGCGGGCGGAGGCGCCGGAGGTCCCGGTGCCGGTCGGGCCGGCGGCGTCGTCCGGTGCGCTCGTGCGCCGTGTGCGTCCGCTGGAACCACGATCGGCGGGTCTGGTCGCCTCGGAGTCGGTCGGCCTGGATCCGGTTGAGCCGGACCTGGTCGCGCCGGACCCGGTTGCGCCGGACTTGGCCGCGCCGGACCGGGTTGCGCCGGACCTGGGGCGGGCCCGATCCGTTCCGGACCCCGTCGCACGCGCGCTCGCGCGGTCCCGGCCGGTATCGCCGTCCGGCGCGGAGTCCCCGGTGCGGCCCCGGGAGAGCCGACGGCGGACCTGCCCGGCGGCGTCGTTCGGGCCGGTGCGCTGGCGCCACAGTCGGAACCCGGCCAGCAGCAGCACCACCAGGGTCGTGACAGCCATCGCCGGGAACGCGTTGACCAGGGGAGCGCCCGCCATCAGCAGGTGCTCGGTGGTCCCGGCCTCCGACGTCGGTGCACCGATCAGCACGGCGATCACTGGGACGACGACGGCCAGCAACAGCGGCGGCTGGATCGCGGGCACGAAGATACTGCGGCGTCGCACCCAGGTCACGGCCAGTACACAGCCGAGGAAGTAGCCGACCTCGAAGATCGAGCCCACGGTGCCGAGCCGCAGCAGGTCGACCAGCACGCCCAGCGCGGTCAGGCCGACCGCGATCCCCACGGCCGCGACCGGCGGGATGCCCAGCACCGGCTTCACCAGCGATCGCTCGCGGACCGGCCAGGAGCCGGTGGGGGCCTTGCCGGCCCGCCCGCCGGGCTGAGTCGGGGCGGGCCGCGGGGCCGGCCCGGTGCGGGTGTCGGTCACCGGTTCAGCGTAGCTCGCGCATCGGGGCCCTCCCGGGACCCGTCCGGGGGCGAGTCGTCGGCGTCGGGCCGTTCGCGGCTGGCCTGCGCGAGGTCCTCGAGTGAGACGAGCGACTCCCCCGCGGAGGCGACCAGTTCCGGTGCCGAGATCCCGCGCGGGCCGCCCTCGACCAGCTCCGGGGAGGCGAGCTCGGTGTCGGAGACCTGCAGCTCGGTGAACTTGCGTGCGGTCACCAGCACCCTGGCCTCCAGGGAGGACACGGTGCGGTTGTAGCTGTCCACCGCCGAGTCCAGGCTGCGCCCGAGCTTGGCCACGTGCGTGCCCATCGTGGCGAGCCGGCCGTGCAGCTCGCGGCCCAGCCGATGCACCTGTGCGGCGTTGCGAGCCAGTGCCTCCTGCCGCCAGCCGTAGGCCACGGTGCGCAGCAGCGCGATCAGTGTGGTCGGCGTGGCCAGCACGACGTTGCGGCCGAACGCATGCTCGAGCAGCGCCGGGTCGGCCTGCAGCGCGGCCTCCAGGAACGGGTCGCCCGGCACGAACAGCACGACGAACTCCGGCGTGGGCTCGAAGGACTCCCAGTAGGCCTTGGCGGCCAGCTGGTCCACATGCGCGCGCAGCTGACGGGCGTGGTGGGCGAGCCGGTCGGCGTGCACGTCGGCGTCGCGGCTCTCCACCGCCTCCAGGTAGGCCGCGAACGGGACCTTGGCGTCCACCACGATCTGCTTGCCGCCGGACAGGCGCACCACCATGTCCGGACGGACCACGCCGTCCTCGCCGGACGCGCTGACCTGGGTGGAGAAGTCGCAGTGTTCGACCATGCCGGCCAGCTCGGCGACCCGTTCGAGCTGCAGCTCGCCCCACCGGCCGCGCACCTGAGGTGCGCGTAGCGCATTGACCAGGGCCTTGGTCTCGGTGCCGAGTCGCTCCGAGCTGTCGGCCATGTGCCGGACCTGCTCGCGCAGCCCGGCGTAGGCCGACTCGCGCTCCTTCTCCACCGTGCGCAGCTGACCCTCGACCCGGCCCAGCGCGGCACTGAGCGGGTCCAGCAACGTCTCCACGGCCTTGGCGCGCGCCGTCTCGTCGCCCTCCGCCTTCGCCGAGAGCGCCGCGGTGACCTCCTTGAGCCTGCTCTCGGCCAGCGCGACGAACTGCTCGTTGTTACGGGTCAGGGCGTCCTGCGAGAGCGCGGCGAAGGAGTCCTTGAGCTCCGCCTCCCGGCGGACCTGCTGGGCCTCGCCCTCCGCGCGGGCCTCCCGCTCGGCCTGCAGCGCAGCCTGGAACGACGCCGCGTCCGAGTCCGCCCGCCGCAACCGCGCTGTGGCCTGCTCCAGCTGCTCGTGCAGGTCCTCGATGCGCTCCAACAGCCCGGTCCGCTCGGCGCGCAGGCCCGCGGCATCGGCTCGGGTGGTCGCGGTGGTGTTCGCCGCGGTCCGGGCGGCCTCGGCGACCGCCTCGCGGTACCGGGCCCCGGCCACCAGCCAGGTCACCCCGGCACCGGCCAGGACGCCGACCACCAAGCCGACGATCATGCTCGTGAGATCCACACCGTCAGGGTGCACCGGAGCACCGACAGTTTCGCTCCCGGCGCGCCGGGACCGGACCGGGCCACCGCCCTGTCTTCGCCGGTCAGGGCCGGGCTGCCTCGTGCTCGATCAGCCACCGCTTGACCGGCAGACCCCAGCGGAAGCCGCCGAGGGAGCCGTCGGTGCGCAGCACCCGGTGGCACGGCACGAACAGGGCCGCCGCGTTCCGCGCGCAGGCAGACGCCGCGGCCCGTACCGCCTTCGGCCGACCGGACCGGGTCGCGTACTCGGTGTAGGTGACCGGGGCGCCGGGCGCCACCGTGCGCAGCACGTCCCAGGCGTGGTTGAGGAACTCGCCGGACCGTTGCCGGACCGCGATCGCGTCGATCGCGGTCAGGTCGCCGTCGTGGTAGCGGGCGATCGCGTCGGCCACCGGGCCGAGGTCGCCCTCGACCAGCTCTCCGGGGCGCAACGAGGGGTGCACCTGGGGGAGCAGCTCGTCCAGCTCGGCGGTCCAGCCGGAGGCGAGCACGGCGCCACCGGAGCCGACGACGGCCGTGAACGGGCCGATCGGGGTGTCCTGAGTGGACCAGGTTGCGGTCCCGGCGGTGGTGGTGGGGTTGGCCGGGGTGGTCAGGGTGTCGGTCATGCCGTCCTCCGGCGTGTGGGCGCGGGAGCGGGCACGGATCTTTCCGCGGCCGCTCGCCACAGGTGGGTGGCGGCGTAGGACCGCCAGGGCGCCCAGCGCGCGGAGCGGGCATGAAGTCCCGTCGCGTCGCAGGGGAGTGCGAGGGCCTCGGCGCCCCGGCGCACGGCCAGGTCGGAGGCGAGAAGTTCGTCGGGGTCGCCCAGCACACGCATGGCCAGGTAACCGGCGCTCCACGGGCCGACACCGGGCAGTGCGACCAGCTCGGCGCGCAGCTCGTCCGGGTCGCGCCCGGGGTCGAGCACGAGCGACCCGGAGGCGATCTCGGCGCACACGCCGAGCACGGTGGAGATCCGCCGTGCCGGGCCGGCGAGCACCTCGTGCCCGCGCTCGGCGATCGTCGCCGGCGTCGGGAACAGCAGCCACGGCTCGTCCGTCGACGGCGCGATCTCCGGCGGGACGCGGTCACCCAGTGCGGTCGTCATCCGCGCGGCCGCGGTGCGCGCCGCCGCGACCGAGACCTGCTGCCCGAGCACGGTCCGCACGGCCGTCTCGGCGCCGTCCACCGACCCGGCGAGCCGGACCCCCGGCACCTGCGCCACGGACGCGGCCAGCGCCGGGTCCGCCCCGAGCACCGCGTCCACCGCCTCCGGGTCCGCGTCCAGATCGAGCATCCGGCGCAGTCGCGCCACCGCGGGGCCGAGATCGCGCGGGTCGGAGAGCCGCAGCGTCGCCGGCACCGCACCCGGGGTGGTCACGAGGTCCAGGGACACCGCCGCCGGACCGTGCGGCAGGCGCAGCGTGCGCCGGTAGGTCCCGTCGTGCACCGACTCGACCCCGGTGACCGCGCGGGCGGCGAAGAACCCGAGCAACCCGTCCGGGTCGAACGGCGCCCGGTAGGGCAGCCGCAGCGTGAGCGGGCCGGTCGCGGTCCCCGTCGAGCGGGCGGCGGCCACGGGCCCGTTGCGGCGGGAGGCCTCGGTGCGCAACGTGCTCGGCGGTACCCCGTAGACCTCGCGGACGGTGTCGTTGAACTGGCGCACGCTGCTGAACCCGGCCGCGAACGCGACGTCGGCCATGGCCAGTGCCGTCGTCTCCACCAGCAGCCGCGCGGTGTGCGCCCGATGTGCGCGGGCCAGCGCGAGCGGTCCGGCCCCCAGCTCCTCGCCGAGCACCCGGTTCAGGTGCCGAGTCGAGTAGCCCAGCCGCGCAGCCAGGCCGGTGATCCCGTCCCGCTCGACCGCACCGTCGCCGATCAGGCGCATCGCCCGCGCAACGAGATCGGCGCGGACGTTCCACTCCGGCGACCCGGGCACCGCGTCCGGCAGGCAGCGCCGGCATGCCCGGTAGCCACCGGCCTGCGCGGCGGCCGGGGTACGCAGGAACTCGACGTTGTGCGCCCGCGGCGGCGGCACCGGGCAGGACGGGCGGCAGTAGATCCGGGTCGTGCGCACCGCGGTGACGAACTGCCCGTCGAACCG
>JAKDNL010000488.1 GCA_030451825.1 Pseudonocardia sp.
GTCTATTCCGGGATCCGCTTCGATCCGGAGACCGGCGTCGCAGAGTTCGACTTCGCTCACGAGGGCAGTGACCAGCGGTTGTGTTTCACCGAGGGCGTCGAGTTCCCGCTGCCTCAGAGCGGTGTCGGCGCCGCCGAGCTGGCGACGTTCCGTCGGGTCTTGGAGCTGCTCTACATAGCGGTCGGCACCTTCTACTACAAGGTGATGGCACCACCGCAGGTGTCGATCACTGCCGTGCCGCTCGCCCCGGCGGCCGCAGACTGGGCTCGGCAGCTCTACCGCGAAGGCCTCGCGGAGTACGCACACCGCCACGCGTTGGAGCACGTTCTGGATCTACCGGTGCACTCCCGGTACCGAGGCCCGGTCGCCCTGTTGCACGATCTCGGTACCAGCGGTCGCACGCCGCTGGTCGGGTTCAGCGGTGGCAAAGACTCGATCGTGGCGCTCGAAGTCCTCAAGTCCGGTGGCTTCGCCCCGGCCACATTTACGACCGATCGCCGAATCAAGCCACAACTCGAACCATTGATGGAAAAAGCGCAGGCCAGACTGCTGCGGGTGCGGCCCCGTGCGGACCCGCAACTGAAACACCTGATGCGCCACACAGCGCTGCTTCGGGGCCATGCACCGCTGACCGCGATGACATCGCTGGTCGGAACCGCGGTCGCCGCACTCCACGGACTCGGGCCCGCGGTACTGGCCAACGAACGCTCGGCCGACGAGCCGAACCTGGTCTGGCGCGGCCGCGACGTGAACCACCAGTGGGCGAAATCCGCAGCGGCAGAACAGGCGCTCGACCGGGCGCTGCGCGAGCACGCGGGCATCGCGTCGGGCTGCTTCTCGCTCCTGCGCGGGATGGGCGAGCTGGCAATCTCCCGGTGGTTCGCCGCGCTCGACGGCTACGACGAGTTGTTCAGCAGCTGCAACGTCGTGGTTCGGTCCACGGATCCGCACCGCACCCAGCGCTGGTGCCGTGACTGCGCGAAGTGCCGGTGGGTGTTCTTGGCGTTGGCGTCGGTCATGACCCGGTCGCGGCTGGTTCGGATCTTCGAGCGAGACCTCCTCGCCGACCGAGCGCAGATCGCGGGGTATCGCGCGCTGCTCGGGTTGGACGGACACAAACCGCTCGACTGTGTGGGCGAGATCGTGGAGGCCCGTGTCGCGCTCCGGCAGCTCGGTGAGGACCCGCAGTGGCGGGACACGGCCGTGGTCAGCGAGCTCGCGGGCCAGGTCCCGCCGGTGACCTCCGACCAGACCGAGCGGGCGTGGCGAGTCGACCGGGTCGGGTCGGTGCCGGCGGCCTACCAGGCCGCGCTCGATCGCTGGTCCCCGAGCACCGCGGGGTCCGCGCACGGCGGGTTGTAGGACTCGTCCGGCGAGACATAGGCCTCCCAGGCCTGCGGGGTCAGGGTGTCGGGGGTGGCGGCGCAGAGCCGGCGGATCGCCGCATGGACGTCGAGGTTTCGCAACAGCACGGTCTGGTCGCGCGCACCGCTGGCCAGAATCGGCGGACCGGTCGGCGCGAACTCGGCGGAATAGACGTTGTCGGTGTGCCCGACCAGCGGATTCCCGATCGCGGCCGGTCGGGCCGGGCCGGCGACGTTCCACAAGGCCACGGTGCTGTCGTGGCTGGCGGCGGCCAGGGTGGCGCCATCCGGACTCCACGACGCCTCCCCGAGAACGTTGCTCTGCTCGGTCAGCGGCGGGCCCAGCGCTCTCGCGGATGCGGGATCGCTGGTGTCCCAGAGCCGGACAGTGTGGTCGTAGCCGGTGCTGGCCAGCCGCGTGCCGTCGGGGCTGAAGACCAGCCCGTAGATGTTGTCGGTGTGCCCGACCAACGGGGCGCCGGCGGCGTGTGCGCGGGTGGGGTCGCTGGTGTCCCAGAGCCGGACCTGGTGGTCGTGTCCCGCCGTGGCCAGGGTGCGCCCGTCCGGGCTGAAGTCGAGGGAGGCGACGATCTCGTCGGGGGTGCCGGCCAACGAGACATTCAGCGGCATGGGCCGCGTCGGGTCGGTGAGATCGAACAGCCGGGTGACGCCGTCCGCGCCGCCCACGGCGAGGGTGCGCCCGTCGGGGCTGATCGCCTGGCCGCCGGCCTCCACGGGCAGAACGAGGTCCGGTCCCAGCTGGGTGGGCTGGCGCGGGTCGCGCATGCTCCAGGCCCGGATGGTGCGCCCGCCGCTGCTGACAAGCACGTTGTCGTCGCGCCCGGCGAAATCGACGTTGAAACCGCGGGCGCGAAGAGCGCCGCCCTGCGACAACGGGGGACCCATCAGCGCCGGCGAGCTTGGATTGGTGGTGTCCCACAGATAGATCGAGTTGTTGGCCAGATTCCCGACCGCCAGCATCCCGCCGTTGTCGCGGAACGCCAGATCCACCGCGGTGCCCGAGCTGGCGGTCAGCCGGGTCTCCGGCAGCGACCACACCCGGATGATCCCGTCGCCGCTACCGGCGATCAGCTTATTCCCGTCCGGGCTGAACTGGACCGATCCGATGCCGCGGCCGGAGTCGGTGCGCAAGGGCTGGCCCAGCGGAATCGGCCGGGTGGGATCAGCGATGTTCCACAAGGTCACGCTGCTGTCCGACGACGCCGCGGCCAGGATGGTGCCGTCCGGGCTGATGGCGGTCGCGAGAATGGACGAAGCACGGTCGACGGGCGGTTGTGCGATCAGCCGGGGCCGGACCGGATCCGAGGTGTCCCACAGCCGGAGGGCTCCGGCCACGCCACCGGCGGCGAGGATCTTCCCGTCGGGGCTGACCGCGACGGCCTGAGTCCGGGGTGTGCCGCCGTCCAGCGGCGGCAGCGCGACCGGACGGGCGGGGTCGGTGATGTTCCACCGGGCGACCGTGCCCTCGTCCCCCGCGGCTGTCAGAGTGGTGCCGTCCGGGCTGACCACCAACCCGCTGCCATAGACCTGGGTGCTCGCCCCTGGGAGCCGTGCACCGAGATCGACCGGTTGGGCGGGATCGGTGATGTTCCAGAGGCGCGCGACGCCGTCCTCGTCCATCGCGATCAGCAGCCTGCCGTCCGGGCTGACCGTGAGCGCGCTGATCTCCGCTGGTCCGCTGGGCAACTCCGGGGTCAGCGCCGTGGGGCGGGCCGGGTCGGCGACATTCCACACCTGCAGCACGCTCTGACCTGACCTCGCGTTGTCCACACTGCTGACCACGATCGGGCGGGCGGGAACCACCGCGAGACCGGTCACCGGTCCGGACACCGGGAGCGTGCTGGTGGGCTGATGTGTCCCGGCCTGATCGGCGGCCCACACCCGGATGGTGTCGTCGTCGCTGCCGCTGACCACCGTGGAGCCCGCGATCACCGCGCGCGCCACGCCGCGGTGACCGCGCAGCGGGTGCGCCAGCGGCTGGTTCTGGGTGTCGAGCAGCGTGGTGTAGAGCGCCGGGTCGGGTTGTCGCTGGTAGGCGGTGAGGTAGAGCTGTGCGGCCAGCGAGGGGTCGGTCGGTTGCAGGGCCTTCGCCTGGGCCTTGACTTCGGCGAGGATGGCGCGCTGCTGGGACTGGTATCTGGTCACGGCCTGATGGCCGGCGACGACGGCCAACGCGACGATGACTGCGACGACCGAGGTCACCGCCCCGCGCACCCGACGCCGGCGGCGGGCGAAGCGGCGTTCCTGCTCATCGGCGGCGGCGAGGAACTCACGCGTGATGCCGGTGACGCTCACCGCGCCGGAGGCCAAGGGGGTGGTGACCCGGTGGGCGTCGGTGAGCAGGGTGCCCCGAAGCAGCTGCTCGTCGGGACGGCCGGCCTCGTCCCAGAGCCGCGCCGACCGATCGATCGCTTGTCGCCGCACGTGGTCGGTGCGCTCGGAGTCGATCGCATCCCGTAGCAGCGGCCACTCCCGCCACAACGCTTCATGCGTGATCTGCACCGTGTCCTCGTCGACGGTGATCAGCCGCGCCGCCGCCAGAACGTCCAGCGCGTGGGCGGTGGGGCCCTCGGGCGGGACAACTTCGTGCCGATCCAGCCTCTGGTGGGTGTCCTGGCCGTGGTGGTCCCCGACCCGCACCATCCGCACGAGCAGCGCCAGGGCGGTCCCGCCGACCCCAGCGGCCTGGAGGCGTTCCCACGCCTGGGTGGCGGTGTGCGCGACCGCGCCGTCGAGGCCGCCGACCCGGTCGTAGGCGCGCACGGTCATCGGCCCGGACTGGTTCATCAGGGCCAGGACGTGGGAGATCAGCGGCAGCTGTCCGTCGATGGTGCCGCCGCCGGTCACACCCGCGTCGGCGAGGAGCCGGTTGACCAGGTCGTTCCCGATCGTGACCCCGGCCCGCCGGGCGGGTTCTTTGATCGCCTCGCTCAGCTCGTCGCCGGTGAGCGGATCGAGGTTGAACGGGGCGTCGAGCGCGGGTTTCAACGGCGCGAGCCGCCGCAGGTCGGGATAGAAGTCGTTCCGGCAGGCGATGACGACCACGGCGGCCGGCCCGGCCGGCACCGCGGCGGGCGGCTCGGCGCGCGGTGTGGCCGCGTCGATGAGGGCGGTCACGAACCGCTGCCGACGATCCTCGTCGACGGTGAAGATCTCCTCGAACTGGTCGACCATCAGGAACATCGGGCGAGCAGCGACCGAGGCGTTGGCGTCGGCGTCGGCGTCGGCGACCGTCGTGGAGGAGCCGTCAGGCGCGTCAAGGGCCTCGGCGAGGTCGACGAGCGGGTCCGGGCCGGGGGTGATCACCGCAGCCGGCCAGGCTGCGGCCTCGGGGACGGAGTCCAACCCGTGCCGTCCCAGAGCGGGGAGCAGCCCGGCGGCGAGCAGGCTGCTCTTCCCGATCCCGGACTGGCCGAGCACGACGAGCACCCCAGGGGTGCGAGAGCGGAGCAGGGCATCGATGCGGGCGCGCAGCGACTCGATGGCCGGCCCACGACCGAAGAAGCGCTCGGCATCGTGGCGGCCGAACGGCGCCAGGCCCTGATACACGATCTGCGGTTGCTGACCGTTGGTGGCCTCCACTCGGCCGGACTCCGCGAGGGCGCGCTCGTAGGCGCCTCGCCACCACCCGGACCGCAGCAGCGTCTCCCGCACCTGGCGCGGCGGGTTCCTGCTGTGCTCCCGCACGCCCGCGACCATCAGCTCCAGCGGGCGGAACCCGGTCGGCAGTGTTGTGCCGCTCAACCAGCGGTTGATGGTTGGCCGCGACGGGGCCTCCTCGTCGCCGATCTGCGCCGCCCACTCAGCCAGTGCGCGCGCCGACGCCGGCTGCGACCCCGGCACCCGGCGCAGCGCGTCCAGATCCGCCACGAACCACTCCGGAGCGGCCACCTACACCCCCACAGGCTTCTCACTGATCAACGATTCGACCCGGCCTGACCTGGGCAGATCGCTCCACTCTCGACACGTCTGGGTCACGCTGCGTCTCCTTCGCGCGACGCTGAGTCACGTCTGAGGGGATCATCGTATA
>JAKDNL010000489.1 GCA_030451825.1 Pseudonocardia sp.
GGCCCGGGTGCGCGCGGGGCGAGGGGGTCCGATGCGGACACGGTCATGATCTCCTCCGTCGAGGGTGGTGGGAGTCCCCGGACCCGGACATGCGAGACGCCCCGGGTCCGCGGACTCCGGGGCGTCGGTTCTGGGTGGCGGCCGCGGTGTTCATGCGCGGCTCCGCAGGCTTCACGCTCAGTCGACGGGTGCCGGAATCCGGGACCCGTAGCGAAATCGCCTGGCGGTGTGCACGGCGACGATTCTGCCACACGATCGGAGCACCGGGGGCACGCGCGGGCGAGCGCGACCGTTGTCGGTGCCCGGCGGTACCGTGTTCGACACGATGAGTGCGCTGTTCGAACTCCCCGCCCAGGGCTCCTCCGCGTCCGACCCCGGTGGCGCCGACGGGGCCGCCGCCACCCCGCGGACCTCGCGCGGTCGCGCGTTGCTGGAGGGCCTGAACCCGCGCCAGTGCGAGGCCGTCACCCACGCCGGGGCGCCGCTGCTGATCGTGGCCGGGGCAGGGTCGGGCAAGACGCGGGTGCTCACGCACCGGATCGGCTGGCTGCTGGCCGAACGCGGCGTGCACCCGGGCGAGATCATGTCGATCACGTTCACGAACAAGGCCGCCGCGGAGATGAAGGAGCGGGTGGACGCGCTGGTCGGGCGCCGCTCGGCCGCGATGTGGGTCTCCACGTTCCACTCCATGTGCGTGCGGATCCTGCGCCGCGAGGCCAAACACCTGGGCGTGCGCAGCGCGTTCTCGGTCTACGACGCGGACGACTCACGCCGCCTGGTCGGGATCGTGGGCCGGGATCTGGAGCTGGACCCGAAGAAGTTCGCGCCCCGCGCGCTGGCCGCGCAGATCTCGAACCTGAAGAACGAGCTGCTCTCCCCGGACGACGCCTCCGAACGCGCCGGTACCGAGCACGAGCGCCGGATCGCCGAGGTCTACGGCATCTACCAGGCCCGGCTGCGTCAGGCGAACGCGTTCGACTTCGACGACCTGATCATGGAGACGGTGTCGCTGCTGCAGCGGATGCCGGCCGTGGCCGAGTACTACCGACGCCGGTTCCGGCACGTGCTGGTCGACGAGTACCAGGACACCAACCACGCGCAGTACGAGCTGGTCCGGGCGCTGGTCGCGCCGGCGAACGAGCGGGCGCACCCGGCCGAACTGTGCGTGGTCGGCGACTCCGACCAGTCGATCTACGCGTTCCGCGGGGCCAGCATCCGCAACATCGTCGAGTTCGAGCAGGACTTCCCGGACGCGCGCACGATCCTGCTGGAGCAGAACTACCGCTCCACCCAGACGATCCTGACCGCGGCGAACGCGGTGATCGCGCGCAACACCGAGCGCCGGGACAAGCGGCTCTGGTCGGACCAGGGCGACGGCGAGAAGATGATCGGCTACGTCGCCGACAACGAGCACGACGAGGCGTCGTTCGTCGCCTCCGAGATCGACCGGCTGGTCGACTCCGGCGAGTACCGCAACTCCGACATCGCGATCTTCTACCGGACGAACGCCCAGTCCCGGGTGTTCGAGGACGTGTTCCTGCGCGTCGGGATGCCCTACAAGGTGGTCGGTGGCGTCCGGTTCTACGAGCGCCGCGAGATCCGGGACGCGCTGGCCTACCTGCGGGTGCTCTCCAACGCCGACGACACGGTGAGCCTGCGCCGGATCCTGAACGTCCCCAAGCGCGGGATCGGGGACCGGGCGGAGTCGGTCGTCGCCGATCTAGCCGAGCGGGAGCGGATCTCGTTCGCCGCGGCCCTGCGGATCGCGGCCGAGGAACCGGAGCGGGCCTCCGCGCTGGCCACCCGCTCGCAGCGCAACATCGCCGGGTTCGTCCGGATGATCGACGACCTGCGCGAGATGGTCGAGCGGGGCGACGAGACGGCCGAGATCCTGGAGACGATCTACGCCCGCACCGGCTACGTCGAGGAGCTGCAGGCCAGCGAGGACCCGCAGGACGGGACCCGGATGGACAACCTGGCCGAGCTCGTCACGGTGGCCCGCGAGTTCGCCGGCGACGCCGCGGTGGCCGACCTCGCCGCCGGTGGGGCCGGCGCGGCGGCCGGGGAGCAGGAGACACAGGGTGCCGGTGATGCGGGCACCGCGGAGGACGACGACGCCGACGCCGGCGCGCCCGCCCCGGGCTCGCTGGCGGCGTTCCTGGAGCGGGTCGCACTGGTCGCCGACGCCGACTCCATCCCGGACGACGACTCCGGGATGGTCACCCTGATGACGTTGCACACGGCGAAGGGTCTGGAGTTCCCGGTCGTGTTCCTCACCGGCTGGGAGGACGGGATCTTCCCGCACCTGCGTGCGCTGGGGGACCCGAAGGAGCTGGCCGAGGAACGGCGCCTGGCCTACGTCGGGATCACCCGCGCCCGGGAGCGGCTGTTCCTGTCCCGGGCGATCGTCCGCTCGGCGTTCGGGCAGCCGTCGACGAACCCGGCATCGCGGTTCCTCGACGAGGTCCCGCCCGAGCTCGTGGACTGGCAGCGCACCGAGCCCGAGCGCCCGTCCGCCCCGGTCGGGCGGTTCGGGTTCGGGCAGCACCGCGGCAGCGGCGACCGCGGGGACTGGAAGGTTCCCGAGCGCACGCTCAACGCCACGATCAGCCTGGACGTCGGCGACCGGGTCAACCACGACAAGTACGGCCTGGGCACGGTCGTCGCCTCGGACGGCGTCGGCCAGCGCGCTACCGTCACGATCGACTTCGGCAGCTCCGGGACGGTGCGGCTGATGCTGATCGGCGGCGTCCCGCTGACGAAGCTCTGAGCGGTGCCGGGCGGCGAGTGACGCGTGATGGCGCCGATCCGAGCCGTGGAGGGACGTGGTGCGTCACTCGCGACAGGAGAGCGCGCCCGGCTCAGGAGCGGCTGGACTCGCTGGAGTCGACCGAGCTGCTCGACGAATGGGCCTCGCTCTCGGCCTCGGCCTTTGCCGGGCCGGTGACGTTGATCCCGCGCTCGGACAGCCACGGCAGCGGGTTGGTCTTCGAGCCGTCCTGCTCCCACACCTCGAGGTGCAGGTGCGGGCCGGTGGACTGGCCGCGGTTGCCGACCTCGGCGATCTCGTCGCCGGCCTTGACCTCCTGCCCGGCCTCGACCAATGCACGGTTGATGTGGCCGTAGACCGAGCTGGTCCCGTCGGTGTGCTTGAGCACCACCCACATGCCGAACCCGCTGGCCGGGCCCGCCTTGTCCACCACGCCGTCGGCCAGCGCGTAGATCGGCGTGCCGATCGGCGCGGCCAGGTCGATCCCGTAGTGCGTGACGCCCCAGCGCCCACCGAAACCGGAGGTCAACTGGCCGCGGGTGGGCAGGGCGTAGGTGGTGCCGTCGTAGACGACGGCCTGCGGTGCCCCGTGCGCGAGCGCGGCGCCCTTCGCCTCGTCCTCCTCGGCGGCCTTCTCGTCGAGCCGGGCCGCCTTCGTCAGGTTGGCGACGTCGACCTCGGCGCCCGGGTCCAGCGACGAGACCGAGCCGGTCGAGCTGAGCTGCTCACCGCCGATCGCCGAGGTGACGGCGGGGGCGGTCGGGTCGCCGGTGCGAGTCTCGCTCACCGGGAGCATCGCCGACGCGGCGATCCTGGCGTAGGACTCCTCCGCGGTGGGGGCCGCGGACATCCCGAACGCGCTGGCCACGGTCTGACCGGCGGCGACGAGGGCACCACCCGCGGCGGCCACGACCGTCGCACGGGCACAGATGGGACGTGTCGGTGGCGCCGGGAGCCGGGATCCGGCCTCGGTGTCCGGCACGCCGGGGGACGTGTCGGGCCGGGACTCCGGTCGGGCGCCGCTGGGGGAGCGGTGGCGCGCCAAGACCTGCCCTTCTGGTGTTCAGGTCGTCCGGCCCGGGCGTGGCGATCTCGGAGCTGGGGGACTCCGTCGGGGAATGGCGCCGTTCGGGGCTGACGCCGATCGCTGTGACCGGTCCGTGACGTGGACCGACAGAAGCTAACCCGCGCGTCGTAGCGGGGCAACGGCAGGGGGCACGGACCGGTGCGGACGGCGCACGGGCATCGGTGACCGGTCGAGTGCGAACGATGAACCGTCGTAACGCCGATCGGGCCACCGAGGAGTCCGGAGCGTGCTCGCGCGGCACCGGGACGTGCGGGCCCGGGTCAGGATGCGGGCGCCCCGCGCTCGGCGTCCGACCCGGGGTCCCGCAGGTATCCGCCGCGGATCCGGCGGTACCGGATTCGTTCGTGCTCGTCACGCCGGCCCTGCTCGCCCCGTGCCAGCTCGCTGGCGACCCAGTGCACGGCGCGCGGGTCGATCGGCAGCGACAGGTGTCCGACGTCGCGCAGTTCGAGCTCGGAGACGTCCAGATCGGGGTGGCGCAGCCGGGCGTTGCCCTGCGGGACGATCATCTCGTCGAGGCGGCTCCACGCGACGAGGAACCGGGTCGAGCAGTCCGGGGCCGGCTCGGCGAGTTCGGTGAGGATCTCCGAGCCCGGTCGCAGCTGGCGGGCCAACGGCGTGGGCAGCAGGTAGGCGGTGTTGCTGCCGGCGTGCGGGCTGCCCAGCGTGACGAGGGTGTCGACGGTCTCGGAGCCCCCCATCCGCTGTACGTAGTAGCGGGCGATCATGCCGCCGAGCGAGTGCCCGACGATGTGCACCTTGTCCGAGCCGGTCATCTCGCGCAGCCGTTCGACGTGACCACGCAGCTCGTGCGCGGCGCTGCGCAGATCGCCGGTGAGGACGCTGTAGTTGATGGCGTGCACGACGCCGAACCCGCGCCGTCGCAGGGCGCGCCCGAACACGCTGAACACCGAGCGGTTGTCCATGATCCCGTGGATCAACAGGATCGGGGTGCCGGCCGCGGCGGGGTCGGCGACGACGAGGCTGCGCTGGGCCGGCGGCAGGCTGTCGGTGCGGTAGACGCCCTGCGGCCGGACCGTCTCCTCGGCCAGGCCGACCGGGTACATGGCCACGTGTGTGGCCATCCAGGCCCACTCCAGTGCCATCCCGCGGATCCCGGCCGGGGAGGCGAACGTGCGCATCGCGTAGTCCGCCGCCTGCCCGACCTCGCCGGCCACGGTCGTGGCGCCGTCCGCGAGGGCGCGCAGGCGCCGCAACCCCGCGAGCGCCATCGCCATGGTGAAACGGTATGCGACAGATCACTCGTCTGACCACTCGTGGTACGGATTACCACGGTGCCCACCTGGTCGGGTGACGTGGGCCGCACGTTCCGTGGGGTGGGGTGACAGCGGTCACCGGCCCAGGTCAGGAACGGTGCGACGGTCGTGGCTAGGCTCCTCGGAGCAGCACGACCGACATCCGCGAACGCTGCCGCCCGCGCCGGGCATTTCTCCGCCCGCGCCCCGGGGCCGCCGAGTTCGCGGCGAGAGCGAAGTGGAGCGGGAGAGCCGAGTGGACCTCTACGAGTACCAGGCGAAGGATCTTTTCGCCGCGCA
>JAKDNL010000490.1 GCA_030451825.1 Pseudonocardia sp.
ATGGTCAGCGTCCTTTCGGAACGGGGGTGGGGAGGGCGTAGAGCAGTTGCGGGGCGCCGGTCTGCGGGTGAGTGACGACGCTCGCGCGCACCCCGAACACGTCCTCGACGAGTGCGGTGGTGATCACCTCGGACGGCGGTCCGGTCGCGACCAGGCGGCCGTGTGAGAGCACCCCGATCCGCTCGCACACCGCGGCGGCGAGGTTCAGGTCGTGCAGCACCACCAGCACCGTGATGCGCGCGTCGCGCAGCACCGAGAGCAGGCCGATCTGGTGGGCGACGTCGAGGTGGTTGGTCGGCTCGTCGAGGACCAGGACCTCGGGCTCCTGGGCGAGCGCGCGGGCGGCCAGGACGCGCTGCCGCTCGCCACCGGAGAGCGTCAGCACCCCGCGCCCGGCCAGGTCGTCCACCCCGAGGAGCTCCATCGCTCGACGGCACACCGCCCGGTCGTGCGCGCCGAGGCGCCGGTTGCCCCGCAGGTGCGGAGACCGTCCGAGCGCGACGAGCTCGGAGACGGTGAAGTCCAGGTCCGAACCGTGGTTCTGGGTCATCGCGGCGACGGCGCGGGCGCCGTCGCGCAGGCTGGTCGCGGACAGGTCGGTGTCGCCGACCCACACCGTGCCCCGGCTCGGCGTCAGCGCCCGGTAGACGCAGCGCAGAGCCGTCGACTTCCCGCTGCCGTTCGGCCCGACGAGCCCGACGACGGTGCCGGAGGCGACGTCGAGGGACAGCTCCCGCACGATCTCGCGGCCGTCGATCGCGACCGAGATCCCGTCCAGGCGCAGGTCCATGCCCGATCCCGGCATCCCCGACCCCGGCATCTCAGCTCCCGCCGAACACGTAGCCGCGGCGGCGCATCAGCAGCAGGAACACCGGGACCCCGACCAGCGCCGTGATCACCCCGAGTGGCAGCTCCCGGGGCGCGACGACGGTGCGCGAGAGCAGGTCCACCCATACCGCGAACGTCGCGCCGACCAGCGGGGCGATCACGAGCACCCTCGTGTGCGTGGACCCGGCGACGATCCGCACCAGGTGCGGCACGATCAGCCCGACGAACCCGATCGCCCCGCTGACCGCGACCATCGCCCCGGTCATCACCGAGGTCAGCACGAACAGCCGCCGGCGCAGCACCGTGGTGTCGACGCCGATGCTGGTCGCGGTCTCGTCCCCGAGCGCCAGCACGTCGAGGTCGCGGGCCCGGCGCCACAGCAGCACCGCACCGACGACGACGATCGCCACCACCAGTGGCAGGGAGCCCCAGGTCGCCGCGCCGAAGCTGCCCAGCGTCCAGAACAGCACCGTCGACGTCGCCTCGCCCTGCGGCGCGAGGTAGATCAGTAGCGCCATCGCGGCCTGGAACGCGTAGGCCAGCGCGATCCCGGTCAGCACAAGGCGCAGCGGCGTCGTCCCGCCGGTGCCGCTCCGGCCGCGCGAGGCCAGGTGCACCAGGGCGGCGGCCCCGAGCGCACCGACGAACGCACCGAGCGAGATCGCGTACACCCCGGCCGCCGTGAGCACGCCGAACACCAGCACGGTGACCGCGCCGACCGAGGCTCCGGAGGAGACCCCGAGCACGAACGGGTCGGCCAGCGGGTTGCGCACCATCGCCTGCACGGCCACCCCGACGGCGGACAGGCCCGCCCCGACGACGACCGCGAGCAGCACCCGCGGCGTGCGCAGCTGCCAGACGATCTCGTAGGTCGGCACCTCGTCCGCTCCGATGGAGCCCCCGGTCAGCGCGGCCCAGAGGTAGCGGACGGTGTCCGCGGGCGCGACCGACGCCGTCCCCAGCCCGATCGCGACGACGACGGAGCCGAGCAGCACCAGGACCAGCACGACGACCGTGAGCACCCCGATCCCCGCTGGTGGCCGGGAACGGTCGGTCTCGGTGGCGGGCGATCCCGCAAGCATAATGGACATGATTATCGATACTAGTAACAGTCGATCCGGTCCGGGGTCCAGTGGGCGGTTCGTGACCCTCCGCACGGCGCGTCCCTCTTGTCCTCTAAACAGAAATGATTACCGTTAGCGGTATGGATCAACTGACCCTGCCCCGGCCGTCGCCGGCCGAACGGATCGGGGACACCGCGTGAACGGCCCGGTCGGGACGCTGATCGACCAGGTCCTCGACGGCCGCCACGGCGAGCCGCCCTCGACGCAGACCGCGACGAGCGTGTTCTGGCTCGTGCACGGCACGCGGCTGGCCGGGGGAGAGGTGACCTACCGCAACCACTACGTGCTCGTCCGGTCCGGACGCGCGTTCGGCGCGGCGGCCGTCGGGGCCGGGGTGCTCGACCCCGCCGCCTGCCAGGACGCGTCCGGGAGCTCGCTGTCCGAGCTGCTCCGGGACGCGCCGTACCCGCTGCGGATCGCGGCGCTGGACGCCTACCTGGCCCGGGCGCGCCCGTTCCGCGACGACCCGATCCCGGAGCCGGTCACCCTGCCCGACGGCACACCGGAGGAGCGGGCGGTGGCCCGCGACGCCGCCGTCGCCGGGCTTCTCGACGTCCGGGCCGGGGCGCGGGTCGCGCTGATCGGCGTGGTGAACCCGCTGGTCGCGGCCATTCGCGAGCGGGGTGCGCAGTGCCTGCCGTGCGACCTGGACCTGCGCACGACGCAGTGGGGCGAGCCGGTCTCGGACTCCGCCGAGGAGGTGATCGACGCCGCGGACGCCGTCGTCGCGACCGGCATGACGCTGTCCAACGGCACGTTCGACGCCATCCTGGCGCGATGTCGCGATCGTGGGATCCCGCTGACGGTCTACGCCCAGACCGGCGCCGCGGTGGCGCGCGCGTTCCTGGGCGACGGGGTGGCGGCGCTGTCCGCGGAGCCGTTCCCGTTCTCCCAGTTCAGCGCGGAGCCGACCCGGCTCTACAGGTACCGGGCCGGGTCGTGAGGCTCACACCCGTGAACATCGGGATCGGGCACGCGCGTCACCACCACGGCGAGCTGCTGCAGGGCGCGTTCCGGGACCGGCGCGGGGCTGCCCGGCACGGCCTGGTGACGCTGCCGATGCCGGGCGCCGGTACCCGCGCGGTGTTCGTCCCGGACACGTCCACGGCGGCGATCACGGTCGAACCGGCCGGACGCACCAAGGCCGAGCGGGCCGCCCGTCTCACCGCGGAGATGATCGGCCGGGGTCCGTCCGGAGGGCGGGTCGAGCTGACCGGCTCGGTGCCGATCGGGCTCGGGATGGGGTCGTCGACCAGCGACGTCGTCGCCACGATCCGCGCGGTCGCCGACGCGGCCGGGCTCACGCCGTCGGCGCGGGTGGTGGCCCGGCTCGCGGTGGCCGCCGAGACGGCGTGCGACCCGACGATGTTCGACGACCGGCCGCTGCTGTTCGCCCACCGCGACGGGGACGTCCTGGAGGAGCTCGGCCCGGCGTTGCCGGCGTTGCGGGTGCTCGGCTGCCTCACCGGCGAGGGGCGCCCGGTGGACACCCTCGCCGTCGTCCGCGGTTACGACGACGCCGACGTCGCGGAGTTCGAGCACCTGCGTGACCTGCTCCGCCACGCGGTGCGGCGTGGCGACGCCGACCTGCTCGGCGCCGTCGCGACCGCCAGTGCGCGGCGGCACCGCCCCGGCCCGGAGCTGGACCTGCTGATCGGGATCGCCGGGGACGCCGGGGCCGTGGGCGTGCAGGTCGCGCACAGCGGCAACGTCGCCGGGCTGCTGTTCGACCCGGCCCGGGCGGCCGGGCTGGACCGCGCCGCCGCCGCGCTCGACGCGCACGGACTGCCCGTGACCTCGGTGTTCGGCACCGCCGACCCCAGCGACGACCCCAGCGGAGGACGACAGTGGACGACCACGTCAGCCAGGCCGTCGGCCGCCCCGACCTCGTACGCCTCGACGAGGGCCTGATCTGCCTGCGGTTCGAGACGATGAAGGTGCTCTCCGCCGACGCCGCGGTCGCGCACCTGCTCGACACCGGCGCCGTCCGGCGCGGCGACACCCTGCTCGACAGCTCCAGCGGCATCTACGCCTACGCGCTGGCCCTGGCATGTCACCGGTACGGGCTGCGCTGCCACATCGTCGGCTCCACCACGGGTCGCCCGGATCCGGACGCTGCTGGCGGAGGACCCGCGCCTGCACTGGATGCGCCAGTACCACGACGACGTGCACCATCTCGGCTACCGCGCGGTCGCCGACACGGTCGCCGCGGAGCTCGGGCGGGTCCCGTTGACGGTCGTCGGCGGCGTCGGGTCCGGGGCGTCCACCGGGGCGCTGGCCGGCTACCTGCGCCGCGACGCGCCCGACACCCGCCTGGTCGGGGTGCAGCCCTTCGGCAGCGTCACGTTCGGCAGCGAGCACGTCTCCGACCCGGAGATCATCATCGCCGGGATCGGCAGCTCGATCCCGTTCGGCAATGTGGAGCACTCGCGCTACGACGTCGTGCACTGGACCGGGTTCGGCGCCGCGCTCTCGGGCAGCGTGGACCTGCTGCGCCGGCACGCGGTGTTCGCCGGTCTCTCCACCGGCGCGGCCTACCTGGCGGCGCGCTGGGAACGCGGCCGCGACCCCGGACGCACGGTCGTGGTGATCGCTGCGGACACCGGGCACCGCTACGTGGACACGGTCTTCGCCCGCCACGACGAGGCGGTGCCGATCGGGTCGCTGGTCCCGCACGAGGTCGCCGGCACCGCGGAACCGGCCCTGCCGTGGTCGCGGACGGAGTGGGCGGGTGCGCCCGCCCCACCCGCGGCCCGGATGTCGCCGGAGGACGTGCCGGCCCCGGCCCCGGCCGCGCGCTGACCAAAGGCGCCGGCCGGTGGCACGGCGTCCGCCCCGGGCGGTGGCCTCGACGGGGCGGGGGCGGCCTACCGTCGGGGCATGTCCGACCCCGTCGCCTCCGGCGCGCCCGCACCCGTCGAGGACCGCCCGTTCGGGGTGTCCACCGCACCGGCGCGGCTCGACGTCCTCGAACCCGACGAGGCCGGCCGGGCGGTGCTCGCCGAGCTGAGCGCCGCGCTGCCGGCCGACCGGATGCTGACCGACCCGGACACCGTGCGCCCCTACGTGCACGACGACGCGGAGTGGGCCGAGTTCGGCACGCCGCTGGTCGTGGTCCGGGCGCGCAGCACCGCCGAGGTCGCCGCCGTCGTCACCGCCTGCGCGCGGCACCGGGTGCCGGTCGTCGCGCGCGGGGCCGGCAGCGGTCTGTCCGGTGGCGCGAACGCCGTCGACGGGTGCGTGCTGCTCTGCACGGAGAAGATGACCGAGATCCTGGAGATCTCCCGCGGTGAACGCCTCGCCGTCGTGCAGCCCGGCGTCATCAACGACCACCTGCGCGCCGCGTGTGCCGAGCAGGACCTCTGGTACCCACCGGACCCGGCCAGCGCCCCCTGGTCGACGGTCGGCGGCAACGTCGCCACCAACGCCGGCGGGCTGTGCTGCGTGAAGTACGGCGT
>JAKDNL010000491.1 GCA_030451825.1 Pseudonocardia sp.
CCCAGGGGCCCACCCCACCCCCCGACCCACGTCGCTCCTCCGGATCGGCGCCGCGCTGTGGGACGATTGCGTCCGGGTACGGGCTAGAGGGCGGAGCCGATGGGGACGAAGACGGTCATCGCCGCGGACAACCGCGAGTGGCAGGTGCGGCGCAACATCGAGTGGTCGACGCCGGCGATGGGCGACGAGTTCGAGCACGACGTCGACGGCGGGCGGGGCGCGGTGGTGTTGGTGATCGTCTCGCTCGTGCTGTTCTGGGTCCTCGTGCTGGTCTGGACCCCGAGCGGGGTCTACGTCCCGTGGTTCTACTGGCTGGTGATGCTGATCGGCGTCGGGTTCTTCCCGGCCCGCTGGTACCTGCGCCGCCCGTGGACGATCGTGGCCAAGACCCAGGGCAGCTACGCCAAGGATCTGCCGGGCGAGCACTGGACCGGCATGGTGCGCGGCGGGTCCGCGGCCCGCGAGGAGACCCGCGTGGTGCTGCGCAGCCTGCGCACCCGTGCCACTCCCGGGCACGCGGACAGCCCGCTGCAGCCGGTGAACTAGGGGCGGCCGTGCCTGAGCTGCCCGAGGTCGAGGCCCTGGCCCACCACCTGCGTGAGCACGCGATCTACCGTCCGGTCGCGCGCGTGGACCTGGGCGGTATGAGCGTGCTCAAGACGTTCGACCCGCCGATCTCGGACCTGGTCGGGCGGGTGGTCACGGGTGCGGTGCGGTACGGGAAGTTCCTGTCCGTCGAGTTCGCCGACCGCCCGGACGAACCGCTGTACCTGCTCACCCACCTGTCCAGGGCCGGCTGGCTGCGCTGGCACGCAGGCGCGTCTGCCACCCCGCCCAAGCCGGGCCGCGGGCCGTTGCAGCTGCGGGTGCACCTGGACGACGTCGGCGGGCCCGGTTTCGACCTGACCGAGGCCGGCACCCAGAAGCGCCTGGCCGTCTATCTGGTGTCGGACCCGCAGCAGGTCCCCGGCGTGGCCCGGCTCGGGCCGGACGCGCTGGAGCTCGACCGGGACGCTCTGGCCGCGCTGCTGGCGGGGGACTCGCGGCGGCTCAAGACGGTGCTCGCCGACCAGCCCACGATGGCCGGGATCGGCAACGCCTACTCCGACGAGATCCTGCACACCGCGCGCCTGTCGCCCTACGCGACGGCGTCGCGGCTGACCGACGCCGATGTGGACGCGCTCGCCGGTGCGCTGCACGGGGTGCTGACCGACGCCGTCGACCGCTCGGTCGGGCAGGGCGCCGCGACGCTGAAGTCGGAGAAGCGCTCCGGTCTGCGGGTGCACGCACGAACCGGCCTGCCGTGCCCCGTGTGCGGGGACACCGTGCGGGAGGTGTCGTTCGCCGAGAGGTCGTTCCAGTACTGTCCGACCTGCCAGACCGGCGGGAAGCCACTTGCCGACCGGCGGCTGTCCCGGTTGGTGAGATAGGGGGAGTGGGCTCGGTGTTGCTCTCCCCGCTCACCGCCGTCATCGTGGTCGTCGCGCTGGCCGCGGTCGGGATCCTCGGCTTCGGCCTCTGGTGGCGGCGCACCAAGCGCAACAACGTCGTCTCCCCGCTGGAGCGGGCGACGTTCTCCACGCTGCACACGGTGGCGTTGGCCGCGCCGGCGCTGCGCGAGGGGCTCTCGTCGCACTCGGCGTCGCAGGCGTTGCCCTACCTGCGCCAGCTGCTCGAGACCACCGCGCTGGTCATGACCGACAACCGCAGCCACGTGCTGGCCTGGAACGGCGAGGCCGACCAGCACCAGCCCGACGTGCAGGCCCTGGCCGACAAGGTGATCTCGACCGGCCGTCAGGAGCTGCGCTCGCACACCGCGATCCGCTGCAACCGGCCCGGCTGCGTCGTGCGCGGCATCGTGGTGGTGCCGCTGGAGAGCGACGGCACCATCATCGGCACGCTCGCCGCGCTGACCGGGACGACGGCCGGCCCGCCGGTGCTGCGGGCCACCGCCGAGGTCGCACGGTACGTGTCCAGCCAGCTCGAGCTCGCCGAGCTCGACGACTCCCGGGACCGGCTCAACCGCGCCGAGGTCCGTGCGCTGCGCGCGCAGATCTCGCCGCACTTCGTCTACAACGCGCTGACCACGATCGCCTCGTTCATCCGCACCGACCCGACCCGCGCGCGCGAGCTGCTGATCGAGTTCGCGGACTTCACCCGGTACTCGTTCCGCTCCGCGGGCGAGTACACGACGCTGTCCGACGAGCTCACCAACATCGAGCGATACATCCGGCTGGAGAAGGCCCGCTTCGGCAACCGGCTCAACATCCGGCTGCAGATCGACAGCGAGGTGCTCAACGTCGTGCTGCCGTTCCTGGCGCTGCAGCCGCTGGTGGAGAACGCGGTCCGGCACGGGCTGTCCGGCAAGCCCAACGGCGGCACCATCACGATCCGGGCCGAGAACGCGGGCACCGAGTGCGTGATCGTCGTCGAGGACGACGGGGTCGGGATGGACCCGGCGCGCCTCAACGAGGACCTCGACGACGCCCACCTCTCCGGCGCGCACGTCGGGCTCGGCAACGTCGACGACCGGATGCGCTCCGCGTTCGGGGACAACTTCGGCCTGGTGGTGGATACCGCGCTCGGCGCAGGGATGAAGATCACGCTGCGGGTGCCGAAGTTTCGGGCGGGCATCCGGGCCTGATCCGTGCCCGCGCTGGGCCGGACGAGTGAGCGGGCGCGTCCGGGACTGTGCCGAACCGGTCGCCCTCCGTCACCGTGTGCGCGCGCGTACGGTGTCGTGGCATGGATGTCCTGCGCATTCCGGACGCGTTCAGCGCGCGGCTGCCGGGTCGGTTGGGCGAGAGCGTCGGCACCGACGTCGTCTCGATGGTGCGGCTGCACGGCGTGATCAGCGCGCAGCCCTCGCCCGTCCCGAGGGCTGTGATCAATTCGGCGTCGATGGAGAAGGTCCTGGAACGCGCGTTCGCCCCGGAACGACTCTCCGCGGTGGCGTTGCTGGTGAACTCCCCGGGCGGGTCGGCGACCCAGTCCGCACTGGTGGCCGACCGGATCCGGTCGCTGGCCGCCGAGCGTTCGGTGCCGGTTCTCGCGTTCTGTGAGGACGTGGCGGCCTCCGGCGGGTACTGGCTGGCCTGCGCGGCGGACGAGATCTACGCCCACCCCACCTCCCTGGTCGGGTCGATCGGCGTCGTCAGCCAGGGCTTCGGCCTGGAGGGCCTGATCGAACGGCTGGGTGTGGAGCGGCGGTTGCACACCGCGGGGCGGTCCAAGGCGCGGCTGGACCCGTTCCTGCCGGAGAAGCCCGAGGACGTCACCTGGTTGCGCGGGCTGCAGGACCAGTTGCACGAGCAGTTCACCGGCTGGGTGCGGGAGCGCCGCGGTAACGCGCTCGCGGCGGACGCCGAGTTGTTCGACGGTGAGGTGTGGACCGGGGCCCGCGCGCTGGAGCTGGGGGTGATCGACGGGCTCGGTACCCCGCGTGAGGTGCTCTCGCGCCGGTTCCCCGACGCGGACCTGCGCCCGGTCGAGCACCGCAAGCCGTTGCTCGCACGGCTGGGGATGGGCGGCCCGGCGGCCGCCGTTCCCGGTGCCGGTGGCTCCGGCGGATGGGTGCTCGACGCCCTGTCCGCCGTCGAGGTCAGGGCCACCTGGGCCCGTTTCGGACTGTGAACGATCGTGCCGGGGCGTCTGGCGGTGCGTGGTCGAACGATCACCGATAAGGGTCATGCCCTGGCACTCCGCGCGAATGCGCGTCACCATGGTCTCGGTGCCGGGCGATGATCGCCGAGTGATACGCAGCCTGCGGAGCCGCGTATCGACACAGCTCCCGGCACGGGAGCCGGACGCAGGATGAGGAGATCGTGGACAGCAACGACACCACTCGGGGACTGGTCGTGCTCGCGGTGGACGACGAGCAGCCCGCCCTCGAGGAGATGGCCTTCCTGCTGGGGGAGGACCCGAGGGTGGACGTCGTGCTCACAGCCTCGGAGTCCAACGAGGCCCTGCGGATCCTGAACAGTCGCCAGCACGTCAGCAGTTCCGGCGGCGCCATGGCGGCCGCCGGTTCGGCGAACCCGATGACCGGCACTCCCGTCGCCGAGCACACCGACGTCGACGTCGTGTTCCTCGACATCCGGATGCCCGGGCTCGACGGCCTGGAGCTCGCCCGGGTGCTCTCCGGTATGGCCGTACGGCCCGATGTCGTGTTCGTGACCGCGCACGACGACCGTGCCGTGGACGCCTACGAGATCGGCGCCAAGGACTACCTGCTCAAGCCGCTGCGCACGGAGCGCCTCTCGGCCGCGCTGGACCGGATCGTCGACTCCCGGGCAGCCGGCCCGGTGGAGCCGATCCGCGAGGAGGGCGGGGACGACGAGGTGATCCCGGTCGAGCTGGCCGGCACCACGAAGCTGGTCCCGCGCTCGGCCGTGCGCTACGTGGAGGCCCAGGGCGACTACGCCCGCCTGCACACCACCGAGGGCAGCCACCTGGTCCGGATCCCGCTGTCGGTGCTCGAGGAACGCTGGCGCGACGCGGGCTTCGTGCGGATCCACCGGTCGTTCCTGGTCGCCCTGCCGCTGGTCACCGAGCTGCGGCTGGCCGGGTCGGGTTACGTCGTGCGGATCGGCTCCGGCGCCGAGACGGCCGAGCTCCCGGTCAGCCGCCGGCACACCCGTGAGCTGAAGGACCGGCTGGTCCGGGCGACGAAACAGGCGTGGAGCCAGAGGTGAGCACGCACACCGACGGCGCACCGCCGTCGGTGGGCGCTGGGCCGTCGGTGCGCTCGGCGGGGGCGGAGGAGGACCCCCCGTCCGGTACCGCCGGGGTCCCCCCGCGGCCGAGGCGACCGTCCCCGTCCCCGGTCTCGGCCGACAAGGACGAGGACGACGGCGCGACGCCCGCTCCCCGGGGCGCGAGCCCGCCTCCGTCCGCCGGCAGCCCCGCGGCCTCGGAGGGCCCTGCGGCGTCGGGGAACCCTGCGGCGTCGGGGATCGGGGCACCGAGGGGGTCCCGGCGCGCCGCCGATCCCGCGGACGGGCCCGGGGGGTCGAGCCCGGGCTGGCTGCAGCAGGAGATCGCCCGCCGGGTCGCGGAGCGGAAGGGTGTGACCGACACCGGACGCCACGCGCGTCCGGACACCGTCGCGGGGGTGCCGTCCGCGCCGCCCGATGGCCATGCCCGTCCGGGCCCGGCTCCGGGCTCCGACCCGTCCGCCGCCGGTGTGGCACCCGCTGCCGACGAGGAGGACGAGGACGGGGACGGGGAGGACACGCCCGCGCCGCGGATCGCGCCGGAACGTGCGCGCACGTTCCGGACGCGCTCGGGCCGGGTGCCCGATACCTATGCCCCCGGCGGCATGCGCGAGCCGCGAGCGGGCGACGGATGGCCGTCCGCCGA